>JAEHGL010000027.1 GCA_019248485.1 Candidatus Komeilibacteria bacterium S5_K13
TTACAACTTCCAAAGACCTCATCAGACCCTAGACTATATGCCACCAATTAACTTTACGTGTAAATATCATAAAGTGTTACCTATGTACCCATCTAGTACAAACAATTGACATAAATCTGTAAACATTATAATATGCTCTTATAAAATTATAGGAGGTATAAAATGATCATAGAGTTTAATCCTTTTCAAAAGCTATTTAATTATAACTTTGTAATAAGGATACAAAAAGCTGAGGAATTCCTGTTAGAGGCTTTACCACAAACAGAAAGGGATTTTTTGAAAACAAAGGGAATAGAAACTCTCGCTAATCAGTGTAGTGCAAATCCAAGAGACCCTTATTTTTCTTTTACGTTTACTCCAATAGGAAAACCTATCTTAAAACAAATAACTATACAATGTTCTATTGGTCAAAAAACAATCAAAGTCACTGGCAAAAGAATTAGAAAACTAGAATCCATTGGTGATATTAGAAATGCCTTAAATTGGGCAATAAAAAAACTTACAAGATGAGCAGATAAAAAAACTGCTCTTTTTATTTAAATAGAAAAATAATCTAGCCTCTTTTAATCAAAAATATAATATACAAAACATACATTAACAAAAATATAATTCCTTGCCATTTCTCAAGTCTATGCTTCTTACCAATAAGCATAAATAAAAACAACAGCATTGTAGTCAACAATAAGACAATTAAATCAAAATTAACATTTGCTGGAATTGCAAACGGATATATAAGGGCAGTGAGACCAAGTATCCAAAAAATATTAAAAATATTACTTCCGATAACATTTCCAATAACTATATCGTTGTGCTTTTTCAAAGATGCTATTATTGATGTCACCAACTCTGGCAAAGACGTGCCAACAGCTACTATTGTAAGACCGATAAAATATTCACTAAGCCCAAAATATCTAGCTATTTGTATAGCGCCCTCAACAGTCCACTTTCCCCCCATATACAAACAAAATAATCCGCCAGAAATTAATAAAAATATCTGTAAAGAAGAATGCTTTTTTATCTCAATATCATCATGAGATATGTCAATACTTTTTTTTCTAGAAAGCTCAAAAACATAATATAAAAATATAGCAAAAAATAAAAGCAAAATCATACCTTCAAATCTGGTTACTACGTTAATAGATATATTGTCTAAAAACATAGTATTTGAAAAAACAAGAAGAACTAATATGGCCAGCAGGGAAAAAGGAATTTCTTTCCATGTTGTTGATTTTTGAACTTTTATATCAGAGATTAGAGTTGAAACGCCCAAAATCAACAATATATTTGCTATATTGCTTCCAATAATATTTCCAAATGCTATTCCCCCATTGTGTTTTATAGCTGAGATAACATTTACGACTAACTCTGGCATTGACGTTCCAAATGCAACTATTGTAAGACCAATTACAATTGTTGGGATACCCAATTTCTTAGCTAAAGACGAAGAACCATCTACAAGCCAATCAGCGCCTTTTATAAGTAAAATTATACCGACTACAAACAAAAAATAAGTTAACATTTTTTTTGATTATTTTTTTAATTTATATTTATTTTTATACAAAATAATAAAACACAAACATTATTTGATCATCTTTGAAATCACTTTTGCACCAACTACTGACTGTAAAAATACACTTATTATCCAATTAATTATCATAAGAAGTGATACTTGAAATGTAGAGTAGTTTATGGTCATACCAATGACAGAAAATACAAAATAAATCATTGTGAGCTTAAGGGCCTTCTTACAAGGAGTTGCACCTGGTAATAAATTCTTATGTTTTTCCCATAAAAAAGCAAAAATAACACCAACAATAAAAACGCAAATATATAATAAATACATAAGTGGATCATTCCATGATCTAAAAAGATTTGCATTCATATACTGAGCTTGAATTTTTGGAAATATTACTTGGAATATTATGCCAAAAGCAAAATTTGCTATAAGCATGCAAAGTCCTGCAAGTAATCCTACACCAATTGTTTTTTTCATAGTTTTTGTTTTCCCGCCATTGCGGAATAAATTAATTTTTAAAATATTTTATTCTTAAAATCAAATATCTTTGCTTTTTCTATACCATGATAATATAATTTTAACAATCTTTTTTTACTTTGGCAAAATGGAGAGAAGAAAAAATCCGGACTAATAATATAAAAATTAGAAAATTTTGAATACTTTTTGAGTTTATTATATTTAATTTTAGATATCGTTCTTTTTATTACAAATACTCTTCTAAAATATACTAATAATAAAAATCCCAATATTAAATCTTCTAATGTTTTTTTGAAAGCTCCAAGCCCACTAATAGGCGTATTAGAAATTAAAATAATTTTTTTGTTCTTATTTTTTTCTATTATATTTTTCATATAAAGATCAATTGTTGGAGCAAAAGTATTACCATCAAAATAATTCATGCGTTTTAGTTTCACACGTTTTGGATAAAACGGTGGAAGAGATGATGAAGCTCTAAGTTTTTCAAAAATATTTTCTTTTGCATTTAAATATTCTTCTTTTTTCGTTTTAACATTAAAAACTTTTACAAAAAAATTAATATCTGATTCTAAAACACCTTCAACGTCTAATTTTTTTGTTGTTTTCTCAACATTTACTACATAATCCACGTCAACTAATTTATCTAACTTTGTATCTTTTTTAAAAATTTTCACAAGGAGCTTCAATATTCCTATAAATATATTGTTATATAAAAATGAACCACTAATTAGATCTTCCCAATAAACACTAGATCCTTTTTTGTAATCTTTTGAAATAAAAAAAGCTGCATTGTGTGCACCCGCTGAAATAGCATAAATACTATCTATTCTTCTGTGCATTCCATCTTTTAGAAATTGAGAAGCAACGCCCGCATTAAAGACTCCTCTCATACATCCACCATCTAAAATAAGTATAATATCTTTTTCTTTTTGCATTTTTATTTTTTTCTTATAATAATTGACTTAAAATATTTTTCTTGAAACTCTATGAGTGCTTTTATTTGTGTATTGCTATATTTTACGCTATCTGGAACTACGATTAATTTATCATCATTATCATTAGTTCTATGAAGCACAGCAATACAAACTCCCGTTATAGTTTTTATTGGTTCAAAGACACCTAATACATATACATCTATTTCTTCTCCATCTGGCGCAATAGTATTTTCTAAATATCCATAATTTATTGGATAAACAAAACCATGTTTTGGATGTTTCGAACCCATTTCTCTATCTATTTTAACACTTACTTTCTTACCAATAAATTTTGTTGCGTAATTTTGCATAAATTTATTAATCATGTCTTACTTTTTCTAAATCATTTAAAATCTTCATTCTTTCTTGAAGCCACTCAAGTGGTTTTGTAATTTCAAAGGATCTACTAATAAAGTCTTCTTTTGATATGTTGCTATTTTCAGAAAGATACTTTGAAATTATATCCACATAATCTATTGTTTTTTGATCTTTAATTTTGATTTTATTTTTTATTTCTGGATATTCTGATAATTTTTCTTTAATAATAGTCTTGTCCTTGCTAAGTTGTAATATTGGCATAATAAATTGCCAAAGACTTTCAAATATTTGTCTAATCTGATCTTTTCTTTTTTCAAATTCAGACTCCACAACCCCTTTTAACATCTTAAAGTCCTTTAATTCTAACTTGGGCGCAAGTTTTTCTAAATCTAATAGATCGTATGGTCTATTTATCTTGTCATATGCATATAACTTATGATAAAAAACAATAGCTGGGTGAGAAAGATTTATCGTCTTATTATTTGGAAGTTCATGTTGAATTTGTTTAAAATACTCTTTAGAAAATTTAGAACCGCTATAATTTATTATCGTATCTCCATTTTCATCCCTATCATGCACATGAAGATCTACATTACTAAATAAGCTGTCTTCATGATCTTGAATAATACCGTTTAAATCTATTTTTTTGATACAAAGGTGGTAAGATGTTAGTTTTGATAACTCCTCCTCATCTAATAGTCTCAAATTTTGTTTATTGCCTTTTTCAAAAATTATAAAAATACCAAAACCCTTATATTCCAATAAATTATTTAGCTTACTTAGATCTTCTTTAAATATGCTTATATCTATATCCTTATGTTGTCTAATCTGATCACCTAAATAAATTGAAATATTCATCGCACCATCAAGATACCAAGGAAAATTCACATTTTCAAAAATTTCTGACAATTCTCTTAATGCGGTACTAAACTTTTCTTTTTGATCTTCTGTCGGTTTGCTATAGTTACCACTTTCATCAAGTTCAAGTTTATCTAACTTTTTTCGTTCTTGTGGTTGTTTATTTTTTTTATTATCAACAATGTCATTTCCTGATATTTCTAACATATATTTATATTTAATTTATATAAAATTATTTTGCATATATTATATTTCCTCAAACTCAAATCCAATAGCTGTAATAAACTTTTTTATAAAGTGTTTTACTTTTGGTATATAGTCCTTGTCTTTTGAGTCCTCATCTAAGTCCAATGCCTCTACTTCAAGAAACAAACCTAAATCTTTTTTGACTTTTAATATTACTTTATAAAAGTAAGTTAAATATGTATATTCTTGTGCATCATCTGTTTCGCTGGTGTTCAAAAATTTAAAGGAAGAAAGCTTTTGTCTTGCTTCCTCTTGTGTGTCTTTTAATTTTACTAATACTTTTATTTCTTGCATGAACCTATGCTTTTTATTTTACTTATTGCTTTTGGCATATTTCTCATTCCCTGACCAACTGGATAATAAGTAGGAAATACTTCATATTTTTTATCTTTAACTAATAATATTTCAAATTCTTTTTCTAATTTTGATATACTAATATTTTTACCTAGTAATATAGAACTAACTTGATTACCAAAGCTTACAATATATTTTGGTTTTATTATATCTATTTCTTTAAAAATTAATCCTAAATACTCTTTAAATACATAGTCTTTTAATGGCCTTGCATCAATTTGTGTGCACTTTGCAAGATTTGTAATATAAACCTTGTTTTTAGCAATTTCTTCATAAAGTTTATTTGCAAAATCCACACTCCAATCATCTACTTTGGCGCTTTTAATAAAATCAGAATTTTTCTTTGATATCATATTTAGCTCAAAAAATATTTTCCAAACATTTTTTGTAGCAATCCAAGGGGCTCTTATACCACCCCATGACTTACTTGCTGAGATATTTCTTCCCGTTGGATTCATAAAAACAAACATAAACTTCGGAATTTTTATACGTCCCGCTCCATATATTGAGTGATAATTACAATCCCCATGTTTTAAATGGAGTTTATCAAAATCTTTGAATAATTGTTGTAGCTGAAGTTGCATTAAAGTTTGGAGTTTAATTGATCTCTCACTTTTTCAAATATCTTTTCATGCCCCGATGAATTTGGGTGAAGACCATCTGCAAAATCATCATTTTCTAATATCCCATATGTATCAATAAACAAAACTCCATTTTCATCACAAACATTTTTTATAATCTCATTATACTTTTGAATATTTTCATTTTCATAACATAGATTACACCAAGAAACTGGCATAGTTCTTTTTTCATCACAATTTGTAAATCCAATAAAAAAAATATTTTCTACATGTTTTTGTGCTTGAACAATAAGATTTCTTACGATATTTTCAAATTCATCTTCATTTGTCAAAAATTCGTGAGTATCTTTATCATAAGCGCTATCATTTCCACCTGCTTCAAAAATAATAATATCGGGATTCTTTTCTTGTATTTGTTTTTCAAAAATCTTTTGAATACTCAATATTGTTCCACCATCAATTCCCAAATTAAAAATCTCATAATCTTTAAAATAATTTTGAAGCAATTTAACCCATCCACCACCAATATCGTCCCCTTCACCACAAACAACACTATCTCCAAATATACAAATTTTTTCCATAATTTTTTATTATATGTAATTTATTTTATAATTAAAAGTTTCAAATTCTCAACTCCGACCCCTCGACGTTGCTCGGGGACTACGTTCGAATACTGAAACTAATTAGTCTTCGAGCGAAGTTCCGCGAAGCGGAAAGAAGTCGAGAAGCTAATTTTCAAAATCTATTAACCAATTATTCTATTAACCTATTATGCAATTAAACAATTATCCTATTCAACAGTGACCGACTTTGCTAAATTTCTTGGCTTATCAACATTAATTCCTTTTGCATCAGCAACGAAATAACTCATTAGCTGAAGTGGAATTACATTTATAAGTGGTGATAACTCTTCATGAGTTTCTGGCACTGTGATTATAAAGCTTGATAATTTTTTTATCATCTCCTCTTCTGGACAGTCTGTAATACAAATTATTTTTCCTCCGCGTGCTTTTACCTCTTGCATATTGCTTACAACTTTTTCAAAAATCTCACCCTTGTTTACAATAAATACAACAAACATATTTTCATCAATAAGAGCTATTGGTCCATGCTTCATCTCTGCTGCTGGATATCCCTCTGCATGAATATAAGAAATTTCTTTAAGCTTAAGAGCGCCTTCAAGAGCAACTGGAAAATTTACACCACGACCAAGATACAAAAAGTTTTTTGCATCTGTAAAGTTATATGACAACTCTTTTATTTTTTCGCTTTTATCTAAAATAATTTTTATTTTTTCGGGTATTGCAATAAACTCTTCTACTAGTCTCTGATCTATATCCATTCCTAGCTCTTGCCTAATATATAAAGCAAGGAGAATAATCGCAGTTACCTGACATGTAAAAGCTTTTGTACTTGCAACACCAATTTCTGGTCCAGCATGAAGATATATTCCTGATTTTACTTCTCTTGAAATTGTTGATCCTACTACATTTACTATTCCCAACGTCTCGCAAACCGTAGCCTGACGAAGAGCTGCTAATGTGTCAGCTGTTTCACCTGATTGAGAAATCACTACAAACAAATCATCGCTTCTTATAATAGGATCGCGGTAGCGAAACTCTGAAGCATAATCAACTTCAACGGGAATTTTTGCAATTTTCTCTATCAAGTATTTTCCTATTAGAGCCGAATGCCAACTTGTTCCACATGCTGTAATAATAATTCTATTTATACTTTTTGGATTGAAGTTTAAAGATAATTTTATTTTGCCTCCATTTATTCTTCCACGAAGCGTGTTTTCTATTGACCTTGGTTGCTCAAAAATTTCCTTAAGCATAAAATGTTTGAACCCAACTTTTTCTATCTCATCCAAACTCCATTTGATTTCTTGTATTTCAAAATCGCTCACGACTCCATCAAGATTTTTTATTTCATAATTATCACGACTTAGTATTGCTAGCTCATTATCTTTTAGATAAATTACTTTTTTTGTGTACTCAAGAATTGCTGAGGCATCACTTGCAACAAAAACCTCATCTTCTCCCACGCCAATAATAAGAGGTGACCCTCGACGAGCAACTATTATTTTTTCTTCATTTTTACAGAGCACTGCTAGACCAAATGTTCCTTCAACTTGCTTCAATGCTTTTATTACAGCACTTTCAATATCACTGCTATAAAATTTTTCTATCAAATGTGCCAAAACCTCTGAATCTGTTTCTGATACAAATTTATGACCTTCGCTTTCTAATAATTTTTTCAGTGATTGAAAATTTTCGATTATACCATTGTGAATTATAGAAATGTTGCCAGTACAATCATAATGAGGATGAGCATTTGTCTCATTTGGCTCTCCATGAGTTGCCCATCTTGTATGAGCAATGCCAATTGTTCCCAGTACTTCTCGAGAATTAAGTTCTTGTTCGAGCTCTGCAATATGCCCTCTCTTCTTAATAGTTTCAAGATTATTATTTTCCAAAACACAAATACCGGCACTATCATAACCACGATATTCAAGACGTCTTAGTCCTGCAATTAATATTGGGGCGACTTGTTTTTTTCCAATGTATCCTATTATTCCACACATAATGTTAATTGGTTAGTGGGTTAGAAGATTAGAAGGTTGGGGGGTTAGTTGGTTAGAAGATTAGTGGATTAGTCGAATCATTCAATCCTATTAGAATAAATCTCTATTTTATTGCGTCCAGTTTCTTTTGACTTATAAAGAGCTTCATCTGCCTTTTCAATAAGTTCTTGCATTACCAATTTGCTATCAAAATCCTTATCGTCTACATCCCATGAATTAATATTTTTTGTATCTACACAACCAATGCTGATGGTTTTTTTTAAAATAATTTCTTGATTATTTTTATCTTTAAACTTAATTTCTGCTTCTTCCACTGCTTTTCTTATTTTCTCAGCAACAGTTTTGGCTATAGCAACGTCAGAATCCATTAAAAAAATCACAAACTCTTCACCACCATATCTAAATGGAAAATCTGACGCTCTAAGATTTTGCTTAATTATATTTGAGATACTTTTTAAAACCAAATCTCCTATCTCATGCCCATATATATCATTTACAGATTTAAAATGATCTAAATCTAACATAATCAATGAACATTTTTTTTGTTTTCTCTGTTCAGCGCTTAAAATTTTTGGAAGATTTTCTATCATTGAATTTTTGTTAGAAAAACTAGTCAATAAATCTGCATGACCAGTTTTTTCTGCTTCCATTTTTTCTAATGTTTCGGTAGAAAATCTATCTGCTATTTTGTCTATTAATTGAGGGTCGACGTTATCCTTAATTAATTCATCTCTAAATTCATTTTCTTTGTTTGCTAATTTCTCGATAGGATCTTCGTAAGGATTATTACTATCTTCTCGCAGATTAATAACTCTAGTTTTCATATCTGAAACTTCAAATGAATTACTCATATGTTTTTAAATTAATAGTCAAATTTAAAGTTTTTCAATCTCTTTCAAATTCTTATCGGGTATGTATAAAATAATTATTCCTATAATAACTCCAACAAAGCCAGTCCAAAAATGACTTCCATTAAAAAATCTAATATCAATCCCATCTAATACGTGCCAAATTCCTCGCCATACTAAAACAATGCCGGTTATTGTGACAATATTTTTCCATAAGTATCCAAATGTTAACTTGTGTTTGTGTTTAAAAAGCATGTTTTTATTTTTATTATTTATTATTTCTCAAATTTCAAAAAATATTCTTTTGGTTTTAATTCTCTCTCTATCACGTCAGCCCATTTTAAATCAATTTCTGAAACCCTTTTTATAACATTCTCATGAAAACAGAATGGATCTACAACACGAGATTTACAAACAACTCTTGCATCATGATCATTTTTGTCATTTTTATAAGCTACTCTATTATTCATTCTTTCAAAAAGAAGATTGAGTCTAGCATCTTTTTCTAAGTATGGGTTTATCTTTGCAAGAAGCGTTGCATCTGTGTTATACAAATCAGTCTCTATAATATAGTTCATCTGAAGTGCATATTTTAGATAATCTCCAACGGTTTGAAACATTACTGCGGATGGAATTCCAGAATAATATACAACATTTATTTTCAAAAACAATTCTGCAAATTTTTTTGCACTTTCAAAATCTTTAAAAACCCATTCCCTATCCTTCACTGTCAAATTATCAATAAAATATTTAGCATCTTTTATTTCTCCAACTACGATAGCATCTCTAAGAGAATAATCTATTCTATCTGCACACAAATCTGGTACATTTTTTTCTTTGAGTGGAAAATTATAATCGTTCAAAATATATTCTAAATCAAAATTGTGTTTTGCTAGTATTTCTGGGATTTCAGATTTCTTTACAAAATTTTCAAAAATATTATCTTGATGATCCTGTTTTTCTGGAGAATCAAATTGTAATACATAATCAATGCAATGAGAAAAAGCAGAATGAGATACATCGTGGATAAGTCCTGCAATCTGCTCCTCTATTGATGCTCCATAAATTTTGAGAAGCAAATAAACACCAATCGAATGTGAAAATCTAGACCTTCTTGTTCCTGGAAAAAATGGTTCATAATAACCAGCGGAATCTATTTCTTTGAGTCTTTGAATGGTAGGACAATTTATCAAATCCAAAATTACTGGATCAGTAATCTCTATTTCTCCATATACGGCATCTTTATATAGAATAGACATAAAAAAATTAATAAATTTTATTACTTAAAAAATGATCGATAACTTTTTGTGAGGACTTATACATTGGACTTGGCAAGTTATCAAGACTAAACCAATCCCATTTTGTAATTTCATCCGGTTCCATAACAGATGGACTACCTTCGAAATCTTCACACAAAAATCCGAGTGTTATGTAATGCGCATCAGAAACCATGTCATTTGTAAGACTAATGAGCTTCAAGGAATTAGAGGTCATTCCAGTTTCTTCCATTAATTCTCTTTTTGCACCCTCTTCAGGAGTTTCTCCAAAATGCAATTTGCCTCCCGGCATTGTCCACGTCCCCTCTCCATGAAGTTCGCTTGATGCTTTTTCTGGATCCTCATGTCTTTGACCCAAAAGAACTTTGCCATCCTTATAGATCATAACCCCAAACCCAACACCCACTCTTTTTTTTACTTCTTCCATGTATTTATCGTAATTTAATAATCTTCAAAATTAATGCACTAATATTTCAAAATTTATATTATTTTCTCTAATCGACAATCTTGCCGTTCCTCCAATTGGAAACGTAATTATAGGATTTGCATGACCAAAATTTACATTTGCAATAATTGGCATATTTTGTAATTCTTTTTTTGTATTTATTATATATTTTAATTTTTCAATAGTCATATCAGTATTTTTTTGGAATCTTCCAATTATCAGAGCTTTTACTTTGTCAAAATTTGGCTGATGAATCAGTGATTGTAAATTTCTA
>JAEHGL010000028.1 GCA_019248485.1 Candidatus Komeilibacteria bacterium S5_K13
GAAGAATCATATTATCAGCTAATGCATCATCAATAGTATATTTATCAATGTATCCACCAAACTTATTCCAACTCTTATCGTTTTTCATAAGTGGCGTTCCTGTAAATCCAATATAACAAGCATTTGGAATAATTTTATTCATTTCAAAATTAGCTATACCATATTGACTACGATGAGCCTCATCAATAAGGACAAAAATATTTTTATCCTCATCTATAAAATTAGTACTTTTATTTGCCGCAGATTTAAATTTATGAATAAGTGTAGTTACAACAGATAAATTTTTATCTTTTATAAGACCAATTAGATGTTGGCCACTTGTTGTCTGTATAACCTCTTTTTTAAGATTACAATTTTTAAATGTATCCTTAATTTGTTTATCTAAATCTTTACGGTCAGTTACTATAATAACTCTTGGATTTAAAATTTTAGGGTCTTCTATCAAAGCTTTTACAAACATAACCATAGTAAGGGATTTACCAGATCCTTGAGTGTGCCATACAGATAAAATATTTTTTTTCATCCTTATTTGAAAAAGCAAACCTCATATAATCTTCTTCAAAATTGATATTAAAAAATAATTCTCTATTATCTCCCAAAGATAAACTATTTATGGTTGGTGCAAATTTATATATCCAACTCATACTTGCTGCAACATCTTTATAGTTATTGATTTTAAAGTTGAGACTAGATCTAGAATTAAGGTATTTATCAGAAAGCATTTTAGAACTTTTTTTAAGGTCTATTTTATAATTTTCTTTATTTTGATCAATTATAGATTTCAAGTAATCTAAATTATTACTTACAAAAACAGAATATCCCTCAGGATAAGCAATAAAAATTTTATGCTCTTTTACTGGCAATATACTGTTTTCTGGAAAATCATTTATTTCGTAAATCATTTTCTCGTTATATAATTCTTTTTCACTGTGTTTAAACTTATTTCTTAATATATCTAAATCTGCATAATTAAAAAGCAACGCTTGGGTATTAGCATCCTTTTCAATCCAATAAACATTTCTTCCAAAACCAGATAAAAATGAATTTATATTCTTCTTATCTTTGGAAAAAGATTTAGATAAACCAACTTTTATATCATCAACTACTTTAAGTCCATATTTGTTCTTATAAAAAATCTTTTCTGCTCCCTCAATTTTCAAGATAATTTTTGTGTCTTGCGGAATAGATCCATCAAGACTCATATTTAGATAAGATACAATATGACATCTTCTTAAAAAAAATACGCAAGCAAAAAACAAAAAAAGAGAAATTAAACTAAGCTTAATAAGCCTTCGCATATTAATTTCTCTTTTTTGTTTTTGCCAATGAAACTCTGGATTAAAAGTCATTTATTGTAAAGAATTAAAATCTTCTTCGTGGAAACCTATCTGCGCCACCACTAGGTCTGTTGCCCTGTCGTGGGGCTCCTCTCCTATCATCATCTGGACTATATCCTGGTAAAAGTGCTTTGGCGGATAATTCTATTCTACCTTTTTCAACATCTATTCCCATTACTTTTACTTTCATAATATCACCTATTTTTACAAAGTCAGAAACCCTTTCAACTCTTTCATTTCTAATCTGTGATACATGAACCATTCCATCTTTTCCGGGTAAGATTTCTACAATAGCACCAATTTCACCACCACGTTGATCTTTGATGATTTGAGTTACAATTCCTTCATAAATTTCACCTACTTCAACTTTTTTTGTGAGGTTTAGAATAAACTCACGAGCTTTTTCTCCACCCTCTTGATTTACTGAGGTAATAAAAACTGTTCCATCTTGTTCTAAATCAATAGTCACATTAAACGTTTCTGAAATTTTGTTAATAACTTTTCCGCCTGCACCAATTACTTCTCTAATTTGATCTGGATCAATCTTTATGGTCATAACCCTTGGTGCAAATGGAGAAAGTTCTTTTCTTGGCTCAGAGATCGCCTTTGCCATTTCTTCAAGAATTTGAAGTCTTGCCACCTTTGCTTTATCTAATGTTTCCTTGATTTGTGGTAAATTAATTCCACCAAGTTTTATATCAAGCTGAATAGCTGTAATTCCAACACTTGTTCCTGCAACCTTGAAATCCATATCACCGCTGTGGTCTTCTACTCCTTGAATGTCTGTAAGAATCACATACTCTTTTTTATCATCGCTTGTAATAAGCCCCATTGCGATACCAGCAACTGGACGCTTAATAGGAACACCGGCATCCATAAGAGCAAGTGTTGACCCACAAGCAGACGCTTGAGATGAAGAGCCATTTGATCCCAATACTTCTGATACGACTCTAATTGTATAAGGAAACTCTTCGCGACTAGGTATTACAGGAAGTAGCGCATTTTCAGCAAGTGCTCCATGACCTATTTCTCTTCTTGAAACGCCTCTTTTTGCACTAACCTCGCCAACTGAGAAACCAGGAAAATTATAATGATGCATATATCTCTTTTTTTCTTCGACTTCCATGCCGTCAATTGATTGTTCTTCTCCTGGAGCTCCAAGGGTCACAATTGAAAGCACCTGAGTCTCGCCTCTTTGAAATAATCCTGTTCCATGAGTTCTTTCAAACAATCCTACCTCACAAGATAAATCTCTAATTTGATCGAGCCCTCGTCTATCTGGTCTCATCTTGTCTTTTAGAATCATTTCTCTTGCTTTTCTTGTAAGCATATCGTCTAGTCTTCTCATGCCAAAGGCACGAGCATCTTTTGAAACATCATTATCGCTTTTTAATATTTCATTTAACTCTGTTGTAAGACGTTTGATATTTTCTTTTGTTTTTCCTTTATCTGCATCATAGATATCTTTTACATCTTTATCCTTGAAAAACTCCTCTATCTTTGAATCAATCATTGACCGAAGATCTAAATCTTCTTGAGATAGACTTCCAATATCATCAATTTTTTCGACTCCAATTTCTTTTTGAATATCACTTACAAAAGAAATTAATTTATTTATATGTTTTGATGCAAACTCAATTGCTTCAAATACTTCTGACTCTTGAGCCTCACCACATCTTGCCTCTATCATATCAATTCCATATGGAGTTCCTGTTACAAATAAGTCAAAATTACTTTTTTCTCTTGCTGTTGTTGTAGGAACTAGAACTAATTCACCGCCAATTTTTCCTACCCCAAAACCAGCAACAGGACCATCCCATTTAATAGGTGAAATAGAAAGAGCGATTGAAGCTCCCATAAGGGCTACAAAACATGGATCATTTTCTCCATCGTATTCAAGCACCATTGTAACTACTTGAACGTCTTTTCTAAATGTTTCATCGAAAAGAGGTCTAATAGATCTATCAATAACACGACCTGTTAAAATTGCGTCTTCTGTCGGCTGACCTTCTCTCTTTACCCATTTTGAGCCTTTGATTTTTCCAGCTGCATATAATTTTTCATCATAATCAACCATAAGCGGAAAATAATCTACTCCATCACGTTGCTCACCGAGCGTAGCTGTAACAAGCACCGCAGTAGACCCATATTTTACAAGACAGCTTGATGTTGCTTGTTGTGCAAATTTTCCTATTTCAACAGACAATGTTCTTCCTGCAAAATCTATTGAATACTTTTTTATTTCTTTTTTCATATATTTTTTTATCCAGACCCACGGTCCAGATTTTTTCCCAAATTATATTGGGCATTAATTTTTACTAACCACTCTACAATCTATTATTCTTTTATTTCTTCCAAATCTTCTTCAACATTTTCATCTAACTCTTTTTCTACATCTTCATTGATTTTTTCACCAACCTCGTTAGCCATATCAGCTGTCTTTGTAATTTTAATAGCTAGTTTTTTTACAATTTTATAAAAACTCTCTGGATTATCTCTTTCTAGATAACGCAAAAGCTTTCTTCTTTGATTTAATTTTTTAACTAGTCCACGACGTGATGAAAAATCTTTTTTATGGATTTTTAGATGCTCTGTAAGATCTTTGATTTCTTCGCTAAGAATTGCAATTTGTACCTCAGAAGAACCCGTGTCATTTGCATGGGTCTTAAATTTCTTAATCACAGCGTCCTTTGTTTTTTTGTCTAACATAGTGTTAGTCCTTTCTTCGCTTACCAAGTTTTGGTTCGGACAAACCAATTACCGAGTAAACGTAATTAGTTAGTTTTTAGATTTTAGAATTTAGTATTTAGCACCTAGTGTAAATGCTAAAATCTAGAAACTACCTGTGGTCGAAGACCATGAGCAAATCCCGCATCGCGGGATGAGTCGAATGGTACCGCTACGGGGAATCGAACCCCGGTTACCAGGATGAAAACCTGACGTCCTAACCACTAGACGATAGCGGCATACCATATTTATAAATTATCAAATAGTTTCTTTAATCTTTTTCTACCAGCATGAGATTTCCAATATCTTTCTCTTTCTCTTGCCTTTTTAACACTTTCAACAATCTCTAAAATATATACTTTAAAATTTCCAAAATCCCTCGTTGTCCTTACTTTATGGTTTCTATGCTCCCTAGTTCTTTCTTTTAAATCATTACTAAAACCAACATAAGTTTTGGTTTTTGTCTCATTAATAATAAAATATATTTTATATTCGCTTTTCATATATTTATTATAACGTCCTAACCATCCGCCTCGGCTCGCTAGGCTCGCCGACGCCCGCTTCGCCATAGCGATAGCGAGGCGAGCGAGACGGGCTAGACGATAGCGGCACAATAGAAATAGTATAGCATTTTTTTATAATAAGTCAATGCATTATGACTCTTAATTGATTTTATAATATATTGACATATATTAAAATATATACTAATATTCGTTATTAAGCTTAAAAAACTTAAAATATGGAGGAACAAATGAACAAACCTAACGATTGGCTAGAAAAGCGTCAAAAAAGAATAAACGCCGCTTTTAAAAGCTTTTCCGAGACGTACGATCTGAAGAACATTGATTCTTTTCAAGATTTAATTGGGAGAAAATTTTGTTTTATTACAAATGATTCTATGCTCATGAAAAACATACGCCCTGAGGCAGGTAGGGACATGGCAGAATCTCTTTTTGGTGAAATAACTGGCGTCGAACTCTCATTTATACAAGATGATTTATTCACGCCTGAGGGTGGAGATTATATCGATCAACTTGAACAACTTGAAAAAAAAGATTATGTATATGATCTTGTTTGGGAAAGTGGTCGCTCTGGTGATTGTGATGATGGTATAGTTGTAAAACTGATAACTACAATTGGCTATTTAAATCAAGAGGGAGATCCTTGGCAGTTTGAGAAACATAGCAACATCGGCATTGGTGAAGACAATTATGATTTATATGGGGAACTACTTATTTTTTAACCCTCCCAAAAAAACAAGGATTGCTTACAAATCGTAGACAATCCTTTTATTTTTAAGTAAAAATGTATTTTCAACAACAATCTAATAAAAAATCTTATAATCCCAATTTATCCCTCTTTTTTATCAATGTTAAAAATAATAAAATAACTAAAATAGTAGAAATTATACTAATAATAAAGCCTAAGTTAAAATATCTAGGCCTATATTCAAAAACAATGTGATTATCACCAGTATTTACATATACCCCTTTTATAGACTCAAAAACCGAAACAACCTCTTTTTCTTCTCCATTTACATATGCTCTCCAACCAGGATAATTATTGTCTGACAATACCAAAACTCCACTCCGCTCAATATTAAAATCAAAAACATACTTATCATTATTATATTTAAAATCAACTTGCTGAATAGGAATATCATTATTATTTATTTTTAATTCACTTCCTTGTACTAATATATTTTTTGAAATATCAAAATTCTTATCATTGAATAATCTCTTTATATCGCTCACATCTCTATAATAAGAATAGTTAAATGCCACATAAGACATTGGAAGGGCACTATCATTAACAAGTATTTTGAAAAAGTTAAAATCTTTTTCTACTTTATATTTAGATAGCCTTTGTTCACATATACTTTTTTCACAAACAAGATATTTAACCGCATACATATTTAAAAAATTTTCATTAATCACCTCATCCAATAAGAAATGATTTCTCTTTCTGTTAAGATAATCATTTGCGAAACCCAAAAACCTTGGCGGAGTCATTACAAAATATCCCCTTATATCTCTTATACCGTATGCACTTGAGAGATTTGGTATTATTGGCGTTTTACCAAAAAGCCCCTCTTCGCCTACGCCTACAAATCTATAGTCGTTATTCAATCTTAAAAAATTTACAGCATCATTTTTATAATATTCAAATTGTTTATTGTTGTTTGGTTTATTAAGAGAAGAAAACATAAAGTATTGACCAAAAAACACCCCACTTATTAATACGACAAAAATTGTAGATGAAAATGTTTTATTTTTTATTTTTGATATAAAATATTGAAATCCGTATGCAGACAAAACACAAGTAGAAAAAACAAAAATTCCAGTTAGCCTACCCAAATTGATTCTATTTATTATAGGGAGCGCGGAAATTATATTAACAAAGGGTAGATTCGCAAAAAGACAAAATGAAAAAAAAGATATAAATATCCAAAAGTATATCTTCTTAAATTTACAAACAAATATAGCTAACATTGCAAACAATAGTCCAATCAAACCAATGCTACTAGATGTTTCAAAATAATTATTAAATATGCTATTTTCTGGATAGGAATAATTTCTGTCCATTGAATTACCAAAAAGGTTAGGGAAAATAAGTAAAATAAATCTATAATAAACACGATGAATAAATATACTTACACTTTTACCAAATTCTAATATTTCATTTTTTACAAAAGAATGATCATTCATGCTTCTTCCCAAAGAATAAACCTCGCTGTGAGATATAAAATCAAAAGATGGAATTGTTTGAATAGCTGACACTAAAGTTCCCAAAAATAAAAATACAAACGCCAAAATTGTTATATTTTTTTGCCCCTCCTTTAAAAATTTATATATAATATAAAAAACACATAGCAATATATTGAGTATTGCAATTTGAGGCTGACCAGCAAAAAAATTGTAAGGCTATTGCAATTGAAAAAATTGGATAAAACCATATTTTTTTGTTATATATATTTTCTATGCATAAAAAAATAAACGGCAGATAAACCATTGACACGCCAAGTGGATAATTTATCCAAATCAAAATTGGACTAGAAAACATAAAAATAATAGAAGCAAATAATGACGCAACTCTTGATATTTTTAGAGCTCTCAAAAATAAAAGCACTGAAAATCCGCCAAAAAGCATTAAAAATAATTGTGAAAATAATAAATATTGATTTGTTGATAAATTCAGAATAAGTCCAATTATATTAGTAATATCTAATTGCCTAGCTTGAATATCTTCAAAGAATGGTAACCCTCCCAAAGAATATGGATTCCAAAATGAAAAAATTCCCTCGTAGGAATAAAGCTCTCTATATGGCAAAAATTGCAGCGGAACATCGCTAAATAATATATTCTGAGCACCCATGGTACTTAAAAATGTTGGATCTTTTTCCAAAACGATATCAAAAGGAATGTTGTTTCCGGAATTTATATTTGACCAAAAAAATACTAGCAACAATACCGAAAATATGAAAAGGCAAATAAAATAAAAATATTTCTTAAAAAACATATTCAAAAGAAGTAAATATAAAACTTTTTATTATTAATAATATTACACCAATGTTTACATAAATACCAATAATTGCTAAGATTTATTCATCTAAACTTCATCTAAAAAAATGAAAATAAACTTCGGATTCAAATTAGCTATTTTATGGGTAATTGTCATAAACTGCATGATGTTCTTTTTGTATCATCGCACGGAAGTCTCTGATAATTGGCAAGAATTTCCATCTATAACCGCTAAGACATGGGCCGTATCAAAAGAAAAATCTTTATTACCCTACCCAGCTTATTGGGATGGCAACTGGTATTTAAGCATATCAAAAGATGGTTATTTTATTAAGCCAGGAGAAGAATCTAATGTCGTGTTTTTTCCTCTTTATCCTCTTACTGTTAAAATGGTAAAAACCATAACCGCCCTACCATGGGAAACAGCTGGTATGCTCGTTAGCATAATGGCTATTATATTAGCTACTAGCTTCTTATACAAAGAAATAAAAGAGCAGTGGGACAAAGATACAGCTAAAAGATCACTGTTTTATATGCTTATTTTTCCATCAGCTTTCTTTTTCTCTATAGTATATACAGAGGCATTGTTCATATTATTAGCTATTTTGTGTTTTTATAATTTGCGAAAAGAAAAGTGGTGGCTAGCGGGACTGATGGCAGCACTTGCAACACTGACCAAGACCATGGGCATTATATTCCTACCAATAAGTCTTTTAGCGTATATACTAAAATATCGCAAAGTCCGGGCAAATGTTTTGTGGTTAATGTTACCAATAGTTTCACTTGGCGCATGGATGATTTATTGTCATTATCAATTGGGAGATTTCTTATCCTTTGTTCATGGACAACAATTTTTTCATCGTCCAGTGGGTGGATTTAGCTGGAGTGGGCTATGGTCAGCAATAACTATAGGAGACAAAACTATTATGTTCATAGATAGCCTTAGTGGATTACTAGCTATTATAACGGGAATAATTTTATTAATTTGGAAAAAATTTACTTATGCGCTATATGTTGTTTTGGGGGTGCTAATACCTATTGTCTCTGGCACGTGGCAAAGTATGAATAGATATGTATTGGTTTTATTTCCTATGTTTATAGTTCTAGCTATTTTTGGAAAGCGCTATACCTGGTTTCATTATTTCTACTCACTAGTAATGCCAATGCTCTTAGCAATGCACATAATTCAATTTGTACACTTTGCTTGGGCTGGATAAACAAAACAACCCAAAAAATAATACTTGCTTAAACAGTGTTTTTTTATTTTAGTAAATTATAGTTCCAAGTTGAAAACAATACATATAATTGATACTATTTAATAGTAATTAAACATTATACAAATTATGAAACTTTCAATAATTATACCTTTCTATAATGAAGCTCAAAGACTGCCAAAATCAATTGGGCAAGTTTTGGAATACCTCGAAAATCAAACACACGACTGGGAACTAATTCTAGTAGACGACGGATCACAAGATCATTCAATAGAATATCTAAATGAATTTTTGACAGACGCTAGGATCAAATTATTAACTCATGAAAAAAATTCTGGAAAAGGCTCTGCTGTAAAGACTGGCATATTATCATCTAATGGAGATCTTGTCTTATTTTCAGACGCCGATTTATCAACTCCAATTTATGAAATAGAAAAACTACTCGATGCAATAAATTCTGGCTATAAAATAGCAATAGGGTCTCGTGATGTTTTGGGAAGTCATATCACAAAAAAACAACCCTTTATAAGACGCGCGCTCGGAAAAATAGCAAGAACAATTATAAGAAGTGTTTTGAAAATGCCCTATCTTGACACTCAGTGCGGGTTTAAAATGTTTGAAAGCTCTGTGGCAAAAAAATATTTTGCAGATATGAAAACAAAAAGATGGAGCTTTGACTATGAAATTTTGTACCGTGCAAAAAAAGACGGAATCTTTGCAAAAGAAGTTCCAGTATACTGGCACGACGATACAAAATCAAAAATAAATATTACACAAGATTATATCAATTGTTTTATAGATCTTATAAAAATTAGAGCCCAAAAATAAAATGCCCGAACTAAATATACAAGTTTTGCAAATACTAGCATTGTCTAAAATAATATTTTTTATTTTTTTTGTATCATCTCTAACAATTTTGTTACTAAAAAAACCAAAAATTTGGATGCTAGGAATCGTGCTTATGTTAATTCCTATTTTTTATTTTATTATGAGTTGGCCTCTTCAAACAATGTTCTGGGGTACCAATGGAGATGAAGTTTTTATAGCTTCTTTTTTTGGAAAAATCTTAAATGGCAACATGTTTCACGATTTTTATTATGATTTTTTGCCACCATTTTATCCACCGCTATACTTCTGGACAGTAGGACTAATTGCCAAAATATTCACTACAAACGCTATCTATGCTGCAAAACTAGGATCGTTTTTGAGTTTGCTGTCATGGTTTTCTATACCAATATTGATTTCTTATCTCAAAAAAAATAAATCCTCTGAAGAAAAATATGACATAACCGACTCTCGTTGGTTTTTTATCGTATATCCTATTACACTTTTTTTAATGTTGGACTTTGACTCTATAATAACAAAACCATACGAAACATTATCTGCCATGCTTTGTATAATATTTCTTGGATTTATTTTAAAAAAATTCAATAGAAAATGGGGCTTAAAAGATTATATAATTTTTGGGATGCTTGGAGCGATATTATTTATGATTTATTATTTTTGGTGGTTTGTTTTAATTCCTTCTTTATTTTTGCTCGCATTAATATCAAAAACCAAAATATCTAATATTACAAAAATAATTATTCTAGGAATTATCATACTAGTGAGTAGAAATAATGAAACCAGGTATAGCGCTTT
>JAEHGL010000029.1 GCA_019248485.1 Candidatus Komeilibacteria bacterium S5_K13
AATATATTGAATATTATCACAAAGTTAGACCTCATTTATCATTAAATATGAAGACGCCCTATGAATTTGTTTCTATGTCGCATTTGACACAAGAGAGAACGTTTTGTTTATTATTTTTCAATTTTCTTGTATAATTAAATCAAGCACCAATAAACAGATTTCAAATCACAGATAAATTCCAATTCTCAATTTTCGAATATTAGATAATTGATGATTTGATTATTATCTGTCTCTCGACCCTGAGGTCTCGGGACCGAAGGGAAAATTGTAATTTGGAAATTGATTATTCTAAATAAATATAAAAAACTAAAATAAAAAAGTTTTATGCAACCACTTTATCGTATTATACTTAAAAAAGCTTGGGATATAACAAGAAAGCATAAATTCTTATGGTTCTTTGGAATATTCGCTCTATGGTTAGGAAACGGAGGAGAAATGCAGATATTTTTCAGAACACTTTATGCTGTAGAAGATTTGAGTTTTTCAAAAATTCCAGAGTTTATAAATCAAATATTTTTGTTGGATATTATAAAAAATTCAACAAGCATTAATTCTATATTGATATGGATTGCCTTTGTTTTAATAGAGATTATTTTGGCTGTATTTGTAGCATGGCTCATAACAATATCTCAAGTATCAATTATTAAATCAACGGATACTGTATCAAAGGGTAAAACAGCGTTATTCGGAGAGCAATTTAAAGAGTCTCAAAAACATTTTTTTCCAGTATTAGGATTTAATATTATCTCAGAATTATTAATTAGTTTATTGGTATTCTTGCTCATTATTCCACTTTTACTTGTGATAGCAATGGGCGGGCTCAAGTTCAAGTTTCTAGTTGGAGTTATTGTTTTTGTTGTATTTTTACCAATAGCAATTATCATTTCTTTTGTAATGAGATATGCGATTAATTTTGTGACAATAAGGGGAGAGAGATTTTCAAGTGCTCTTTCGAAGGCGTGGATATTATTTAAAACAAATTGGCTTATTAGTTTGGAAATGGCTTTCGCATTACTTATTATTAATACGATTATAGGGATTTTTACAATTTATATAACAATGATAATAATAGGTCCATTTTTTAGTTCGGATTTATTATCTACATTTACTACGACCGATGGAATGTTAAAAGTAGTTATATTTAGATTGTTGCCGCTTGCTATTTTGTATATTTTTGTAGGCGCTGGAATAGCGGTATATCAAATAGTTGCTTGGACATTGTTATTTAACGAATTAGTAGAGAGTAAGCGTTATAGTAAATTGGTAAGAATTATAGCTTCACTTTCAAGTTATACAAAAACAAAAAATCAGATCTTTAAATCATCTGATCTAGAAAAACTACCAAAAGAAGATAAAATTTTAATGAAGAGAAGAACTGGAAGACCAAAATCAAAAATAGTGAAAAAAGTTAAGAAATCTTAATTTACGACATTGGTATTTACTATAAAAAAAGAGGGTAAGCAATTAGCTCCCTCTTTTTTAATTTCTGTCTGTTTATGATAGAATTATATTATAATACCTTATTATAATAAATAACCCTATGTCACAGACAATAAACGACCTATTATCTTCTTCTGTAGTGGAGGATTCAAAACAAAACAAATTAGAAGAAAAGTTAGAAAATATAAAACAAAAAAGAATAGAAGCAGGGGTCCAGGCTAAAGCCACAACTCTTGGTATATCATATATAGATCTCGTTGGATTTCCTATAAGTCCAGATTCACTATCTTTGATACCTTTTGAGCAATCTAAAAATTTTCAAGTAGTTTGTTTTGCTATGTTTGATAAAGATATCAAAGTTGCAACAACAAATGCACAGAACCCGCAAATAAATAGATTGATAGAAGAATTAAAAAAAGAAAAATTGAAAAAAATAGAAATATTTTTGGTCTCTGATGAAAGCATGACTTATGCACTCAATGTTTATGAAAATACCCCAAAGATTAGTACTGTAGAAGGCGTTGCTATTACAGAAGAAGATATAAATAAATATAAATTAGATGGTTATACTTTTGAAAATGTAAATAAACTACTTGAAGGCACAGACGTATCAGAAATGATTACTGTTATAATAGCCATCGCAATACAGTTTGGCGCCTCAGATATTCACATTGAAGCTCAAAAAGAGGGAATAAAAATAAGACTTAGAATAGATGGGGTATTGAATTCTATTGCAACAATTGATTTGCACTCTTGGTCAAAAATAATTTCCAGAATTAAGCTATTCTCAGGATTAAAAATAAATATTATAGAAAAACCACAGGATGGAAGATTTACTATCCACATAAAGGATGAGGATATAGATGTAAGAGTTTCAACAATTCCTACAAATTTTGGAGAAAGTGTTGTAATGAGATTACTTCGATCATCTGCAACAAGCCTGGAGTTCGATCAGCTTGGTATAAGGGGAAATTCTCATGTTGAACTTAAAAGACAAATAGAGCGTCCAAATGGAATGATTATTTCAACTGGACCTACAGGAAGCGGTAAGACAACAACTCTTTATGCAATACTAAGAAAGCTTAATTCAACAGCAAGCAAAATTATTACACTAGAAGATCCTATTGAGTATAGATTGGAAGGAATTAATCAATCACAAATTAAAAAAGATAAAGAATATAGTTTTGCATCAGGACTTAAATCAATACTAAGACAAGATCCAGATGTTGTAATGGTAGGGGAAATAAGAGACTTAGAAACTGCAGATACGGCTATAAACGCTGCTCTTACAGGGCATTTAGTAATTTCAACAATTCATACAAATTCTGCTTCAGGCGCTATACCAAGATTTTTGGCAATGGGAGTAAAGCCATTTTTACTTTCCCCAGCATTAAACGCAATAATTGGTCAAAGACTTGTAAGAAAGGTTTGCGAGCATTGCAAAGAAGAAGAATCTATTGATAATGAAAAAATGTCAAAAATTTTAAATATATTGGGCACAATACCTGAAAATTCTGGCTCCCAATTAGATCAAGACGAATTAGGAAATTTGAAATTTTACAAAGGCAGGGGCTGTGAAAAATGTCACGGACTTGGATATAAGGGAAGAATAGGAATTTATGAAATATTAGTAATGTCAAAAGAAATAGAATCTGTGATTTTGGAAAATAAGGTTTCGGAATATATAATTCAAGATTTGGCTCAGAAAAATGGAATGATAACAATGGTTCAAGATGGCCTTCTTAAGGCAAAAGATGGTCTTACAACAATAGAAGAGGTTTTTAGTGTTGCAGATTAGTCTTGTGAGATAGTTGGATTTTTAATTTTATAGCTCTGTTTAAGGACAGAGCTTTTTGTTTATGATATAATTAAAATAAGTTTAAAATATAAAGTGAATCTCTCGACTTCGCTCGAGATAAGAAAGCGAAAGGCGAAAAGATATCTTTTCACTTTTTACTTTCATTTTTCGCCTATCAATAAATATGGAAAATAAAATCAAAAAGAATAGTAAAATGCACGTTGTTGCGGTTGATATGGGCTATGGTCATCAGAGAGCAACCTACCCATTTCTTGCATCGGCATGTGGAAATACAATTATAAACGCAAACAAATATCAGGGTATTAAATCTTGGGAAAAACGTTCTTGGAATGGTGGAAGGTATTGGTATGAGCTTATTTGCAAATTTAAAGATACCCCTATTTTTGGTAAAACAGCTTTCAATATAATGGATTCTTATCAGAAGATAGAAAATTTTTATCCGAGAAGAGATTTGTCAAAAAATTCATCTCAACAAAAGTATTTTTATAATCAGGTAAAAAAGGGTCTTGGAAAAAACTTAATTTCAGAGCTAAGTAAAAATCCATTGCCATTACTTACTTCTTTTTTTGTGCCAGCATATTTTGCCGAATACAATAACTATCCAGGAGAAATATATTGCATTATTTGTGATGCAGATATTGCTCGTGCTTGGGCCCCATATGACCCCAAAAATAGTAGAATAAATTATTTTGCACCAAATAAGAGGGTAAAAGAAAGACTTATGCTTTATGGGGTGAATCCTAAAAAAATATATGTAACAGGATTTCCTTTGCCAAAAGAAAATATAGGTGGAGAAAAACAAATTATTTTAAAACATGACTTGAAATCAAGAATATATAATCTTGACCCACGCGGAATTTATAGAAAAAAATACTCCAAGCTCATAGAGGATTATTTGTGTCCAATGAAGGAGATCAAGCACAATAATCATCCGCTTACAATTACATTTGCAGTCGGTGGCGCTGGGGCTCAACGTGATTTAGGTGCTTTAATACTTAAAAAATTGAAAGACCCAATAAAAAAGAACAAGTTTAGATTAAATCTTGTTGCGGGGACGAGAAATGATGTTTATCTTTATTTTCAAGAAGTTATCAAAAGAGAGGGGCTTACTAAGTGCAAAAATGTAAATATTATTTATGATGTCCATAAGATTAACTATTTTCAAATTTTAAATAATGCACTTAGGACAACGGATGTGCTTTGGACAAAACCATCAGAACTGAGCTTTTATGCGGGACTTGGAATTCCAATTATTATGTCAGAACCAATCGGTTCTCAGGAACATTACAATAGAGAATGGCTTCTTAATATGGGTTGCGGTATTGATAGTGGTGATCCTCAGCATGTAGATGAGTGGCTTATAGATTGGCTAGAGTCCGGATGGCTTGCTGAGGCTGCAATGTCTGGATATTTAAATGCTCCAAAAATGGGAACTTATCATATAGAAGATATCGTGCTTCGTGGAAAAATTAGTGAAATAGAGGATATTCATTTGCTTTAATGACTAATTTCTAATATCAAATGTCAAAAAATGACAAATTTCAAAAATGATAAATATCAGGTACTTTAATAATAAATTTCTAATTTCAAATTTTTAAATCTAAATGAGGATAACGCATGTAAGAATAAATAGATATAAAAGCATCAAAGAACCAGTTGATATTTATGTATATGATACAAATATTTTGATAGGAAAAAATAATTGTGGGAAAAGTAATGTATTAAATGCTATTGAAATTGCTTTAAGGCCTGAAAAAGATAGCAGTATTTTGTATTATGAAAAATCAGATATGGAAATAGATTTTGTTTTTAATAATGCTGAGATAAAATTATTAGGTATAAAAGAAAATCTTTGTAAATTAGTTTTGAAAAATAATAAAAGAGAGCTTAGATTTAGATATGAAAATTTGGAATATAGTATAAAGATAGCTCAATATGTTTCTTCCCACGTCAAAAGATTAGACGAAACAGCTTTTTCTAATTTGGAACAAATTCAAAAAGATTTTAGAAGCTTATTTTCATATAAAGATGCGATTATAAGATTTGAACGAGACTTGAAAAAACATTTTCCAAAAGTTCATGCTGATGAAAATGCAATTTTAACAAATTACGAAGTGTCTGGTCTTTTTGAGGGAAGTAGAAAGGCTACTATAGACTGGCTTGGGTCTGGGTTTAGAAGGGTTTTTTCTATTCTTCTTTACAGTCATCATCCAGAATTTCCTGTTGTTATGATAGACGAGCCAGAAACACATCTTCATCCAGCACTTATTAAGAAATTGCTATGGGCAATGGAAAATAGCAAAGACTCACAAATAATATTTACTACCCACTCACCACTTTTTATAAACGTAAATACATTGCAACATGTAATAAGGGTTATTAAAACTATCAAGAGTACCAAAACATTTCAATTGTCAGGAGAAAATTATAATTATGAAAGATTATCTCACGAGTTAAATGCAGATAATTTAGAAATGTTTTTTGCAGATTATGTAATTCTTGTAGAGGGCGCATCAGATAAAATACTTATTCGAGCTCTTATAGATAAGTTTTATAGAAAAGAAAAAGAAATAAAAGTAATACAAACATATGGAAAGGGGAATGCGGGGGTTTATGCAAGGCTGCTTAGTATTTTTAAAATTCCATTTTGTATAGTATTTGATAAAGATATTTTGCGAGGTGGACATTTGTACGAGCTTCTAAATTATCTTGAAATTGACTTAAGAAATGTTCCTTCAAGAATGTTTTTGGAAGAGCTAAAAAAGCATAGTATATTTGTATTTCCAAATGGAGACTTGGAGGCAAATTATCCAAAAAAATATCAGAGGGACAATAGTAAGTCAGTAAATGCTTTTTATGCCGCAAGGTATATCAATGAAAAAGATTTTAATTCAAATATGATGAAGTATCTTCGCGAGTTAATAAATAATTTATCCCGTTAGAAAACGGGACAAGAAAAAAATATGTCTTTGTTTTTTATGCTTGTTATTGTTTCTTATCTTATTCTTGCAGTTGTAAATATAGGGGATAAGTTTATTTTGGGAAATGTGATTCCAAATAGCAAATCCTATACTTTTTTTGTAGGAGTTTTTGGATCGCTTGTTTTTTTAATTGCACCATGGTACTTAGTGTGGCCAGGGATTAATTTGTTTTTTATAAATATTATTATTGGCGCAATGTTTCCAATAGCACTACTACTTATGTATAGATCTCTAAAGGTGGGAGACACGTCTCGAATGATTACGCTTATTGGAGGGCTGATTCCTGTTTTTACAATAGTATTCTCTATTTTGTTTTTTGATGAAAAATTTACATCTCTTAAATGGATTGGACTTGCATTTTCATTTTTAGGAACTGTAATTATTTCAAGAATTCCAAACAAGAAAACAATGTGGCATAAATTTTCATTGTGGTTTGGAACAGCATCTGATAATAAAAAAAGAGGAATATTGGAGGCAGTCCTCGCAGCATTTTTTTACTCAGTATTTTTTATAGGAACAAAATATGCTTATAGCAATCAGCCATTTTTGAGTGCTTTTATTTGGGTAAGGCTTGGAACACTACTTCTCGTTTTGAGTTTTTTACTCAATAAAGTAGATAGACGCGGAGTTTATATAAGTCTAAGAGATTTATTTAAGAATAAAGGTAAGTATATATTTTTTGGAGCACAAGGACTTGCTGCTGTAGGATTTTTGTTACAAAACTATGCAATATCGCTTGGATCTGTTGCAGTAGTAAATGCTCTTCAGGGAGTTCAATACGCATTTTTATTAATCCTAGGAGCTGTTGTCACAATACTTTATCCAAAAGGTCCAAAAGAAGATATTTCGAAAAGTGTTATTATTGAGAAAGTGGTTGCAATAATTTTGATAGGAATAGGTTTGTTTTTTATAGCAAGATAAAACACGATGCTAATATACGAATTTCACTAATTATACGAATACAAATATACGAATGAGTCACAAAACAAAAATAACAATTAGAATAATCTTGGTAATATTAGTAATGCTATTTTTGTATTATAGTGTTTGGTTTTTGAAATTTGCAAAACACTATCCAAGACATATTGACTTAGTTGCAAAAGAAGACTATTGGGGAATAACATTTTCAAAAAAGTTTGCAGGTGAACTTGGTCTTGATTGGAAGGAAACCTATATAAAAATCCTAGACGAATTAAATGTTAAACAAATTAGAATACCTATTTATTGGGATGACGTAGAAAATCAAAGGGGTGTTTATGATTTTTCAGATTATGATTATATATTTGATGAGGGTGCAAAAAGAGATGTTAAATTCATAGCAAATATTGGGTATCGTCTTCCTCGTTGGCCAGAGTGTCACGCACCAAAATTTACAAAATTTCAAAAAGATATAGAAAATAAATTGACACTTATTAATTATATAGAAGCTAGTATAGAAAAATATAAAGATAGGCTAGAAATAGTTGCTTGGCAAGTAGAGAATGAGCCTCTTTTAGATACTTTTGGTATTTGTCCTGAGGGAGATGAGGATTTTTTGAAACAAGAGGTTGCATTGGTGAAAAAATTAGATAATCGTCCTATAATAATTTCTGCATCAGGAGAATTAAGCACTTGGAAAAAAGAGGCAAGAATAGGAGATATATTTGGTACAACAATGTATAGGGTTGTTTGGAATCCTGTATTTGGATATTTTAGGTATCCCACGCCTGCCGGGTTTTACAAGTTCAAGGGTTCTATAGCTGGCATGACAAAAGACAAAATGATAATAAGTGAACTTCAGACAGAGCCGTGGGTTCCAAAAGGAACTTTGGCAGATATGCCATTTGATGAGGCTGCAAAGTCTTTTGATGTGGATCAATTTAGGGCAAATTTACAATATGCAATTAATTCGGATTTAAACAAGGCTTATTTGTGGGGAGTAGAGTGGTGGTACTTTGAGGCTAAGAATGGGAATAGAGAGTATTGGGAGCTCGCAAGAAGTTTGTTTAATAAATAGGGATTCTTTCGATTTAGCTTAGGATAATAAGGGATGGCTTTCAAGGACGGGGCATGTTAAAACAAAAATAGTTTAACTTAAAAACCCCGCCTCTCGTGAGAGGCGGGGGTTTTACTTCTTTATGTTTTCATGATAATTCGTCAATTAAATCACAGCGTCTATCAAATAAGATATCATATTGTCTGGGGGACAAAATATAGACGTAAGGTATTGAAATCATATGTTAGAAAAGATTTGGTTGGTTTTTGGTTTGAGCTAATAAAAACAAAATATCCGACTTGGTATATTCATGAGATAAATACTGGCGATGACCATGTACATATGATGATTGAAATACCGCCTACTTATTCGGTTTCAAAAGCAGTACAAAAATTAAAAGCTTATGCCAGTATTTATCTTAAGAAAAAGTTTAAATTTATCTCTAGAATTTATAACGATGGTAATGTTTGGGGCGTAGGATATTTTGTCTCAACAGTAGGATTAAATGAAGAGCAAATAAAAAAATATATTCAAAGGCAAAATCAATTTAATCTCGGAATAGACGTGGCAAAAAATTTCTCATGAGTAGCAGAGCAAAAGAAACCCCGGACTTTAGTTCGGGGAGTACGTCATTTGGCACATATTATTTTATTTGAGGCTCTTCTTTCTTTTTGAATTTAAACATGTTTGTAAAAAACCAGCGTCTTTCTAATGTATGAAATATTGAAAGATATATCATAATAATTCCCCAAAATTTATGATCAACTAGTTCTGGCAATTCAATTTTGTATTCTCTCCAAAATATAGAAACAAAAGCAGAATATGTTGTTAATAAAAAAGAAATCAACAAACCCATATTTAAAATTTTTTTATAAAGTATGGTATTGAGGATTTTTGTTTGTTTAAAAATTAACATAATAATATATAGTAATATTGTTATTATACTAATTAATAAAAAGTTGCTAGATTCGTGTTCTATTCTAAATCCAAGCCCCTCACCAAGTCCTTGTCCTTGTGCAAATGATATTGAGGGTAAAAGAAGCATAATAGTGAATAATAATTTTTTCATAGATTTTTATTTTATTAATTAAAAGTATACTTATTATAATACATTAAATAAAAATTTACGAATAAAAAACGCCGATTTTGTTATCAGCGTTTTTGAATGTTTGTTTTTAAGATTTTAAGATCTTTTAAATAGTCTCTGAAACAATGTTTTGGTTTGAGGGACTATTAAGAGAGGACTTTCTCTAAGTTTATTGATGGCTAGTTGGGCAGTTTCACATCCATTTTCTCTGGCATACAGCCATGTGTTTATAATATCACCAGAAATATCAGTTTTTATTGCGCGACCATTTACAACATCAAATTGCCAAGGGCAAGAACTGAGACTTCTTTTAAACCAATCTAGCTTTTGTTTTATTAATTTTTTCGCCTCTTTGATTGACAAGGATTTATTTGATCTTGGATTTGTAAATCCATTTCCATATAAATCAGCATACTCATAGAGAGCAACTAAGACCTCGGCCTTGTCTAGTTCGCTTATGTCTATCAAATACATGGGGTCATATGGATTTTTTGGATCATTGGGATCTATACTTCCATCTAACAATCCCAGTATTGTTTTGGGTAAATCTTTTTTCTCGGATTTAAGATTACACCCAGAGTCGAGAAGAATGCTTTGATAATCTGAGTTTCCTGAACACGCAACCATGGGACCTTTGAAGGATCTTCTCATGAGCTGGATTAGTGGTATGGTATTGATGTTTTCTCCAGGCACACAGCCATCCATTGTGACAATGTCTATGTCTGGATTGTTTTTAAAAAATTCCTCAGCCTCTTCAATTGTAAAAGCGCTAAAAATATGCACTGTGCCCGAAAGAAGTTTCTGTAATAGATTTTGTGTTTGAATGTCGTCTTCTACTATTAACACTTTTTTCATTTTATCCTCCTAATAATATGATTTATCATTCTCAGATAATCATAGTATATTATTATATATGCGTATTTATGTCAATATTATGTACTAGATGGGTACATAGGTAACACTTTATGATATTTACACGTAAAGTTAATTGGTGGCATATAGTCTAGGGTCTGATGAGGTCTTTGGAAGTTG
>JAEHGL010000003.1:0-51538 GCA_019248485.1 Candidatus Komeilibacteria bacterium S5_K13
AATGTTTTGTTTACCATATGAACCCTTTTCTGCATAAATTTTTTGCAACAAATTTTTGGCTAATTTTTCATAATTAACAAAAAAATTTATGTAAGGACCTGCAATATTTATACTCTTTATGAAGCTTGGTTTTTTTATCACGCACGCTAATTCTTTTGCTATTTCAGGTCCAGATTTTTTCATTGTTTTTGACAACTCAAAACACGGAAAAGCAAAATCTCCCAAATCTCTATTCGGCGGAATTTCTATTATAGGGTTTTTGATTCCAGTATATTGTTCTATTAATTTTTTTATTTTTTCTTGAAACATAGACTAGGGTTTAGTTATTAGAGTTTAGTATTTTATTCTAAATTCAAAATTCATCATTTAAAATTAACTATGTGTTCCATCATTTGATCTACTTTTTTCTTCCACGTATGTTCTTTTATTAAATCTAATCTTGCCTGAACTTTTTCTTGAGAATTACTTATTAATTCTTCGTTAATGCACGAATTAAATCTTTCAAAATCATTTGCAACACTTACAACATCCTTAAATTGCTCTACTCCTGGGGCATCCGTTGTCACAACCGAAATCCCACATGCTAAATATTCATATAATTTCATAGGGCAGGTATATTTTATAAAGTCATTTATATAATGCGGAATTATTCCGACATCAAATCTACTTATATAATCTGGCGCTTCAACATATTCCTTTGCGCCTAAAAGATAAATGTTTGAAAATTTACTAAGTCTTTCTTCATCTTCTTTTTTCCAAATTGGACCAACGAGCACAATTGATTTATCCAAATTTTTTTTAGCAACATACTCAACCATATCAAGATTAACTCTATTTTCTTGAATAATGCCAAGATATCCAATGATTGGTCTTGAAATTTTTGCTATATCGTTATTTATAAGCTTGCTTTTATTTGCATAATGAGCAAGATCAATACCCTGGGTAATGTGATATACCTTATCTACTCTTGGATAAAACATTTTTTCACTTGCCTCAGATAAAACAAATATTATATTTGCTCTATCTCTTATTGTTTTATAATTTTCCTCTATTTTTGTTTTAATTTTTTTGTAACTTGCATGTTCTGCCCAATTATCAACGGTATCAAAAACAGAGATATCATAGTCTATAGAATCAAAATAATCTGTATTTATTGGATAATAAGACCATAAGACAATATTTTTATAATCTTCTTTTATTAAATAATCATTTATTTCTTTAAAACATTTTTTGTAATTAAAAATATTTTTTACAGTCGAGTAAACATAAACGTTTTCTTCTGGGCTATATATTTTTGTATGTAGAGTTGATCTAATTGTTTTTCCTATATTATTCAAAAATATATTCTCCTTCCAATTACGAAGCGCTCTTTTTTTAGTCTGAGGCAAATAATCAATGAGAAGTATTCTATTTACAAGGTTATTAGATTTCAAAGAATTAAAAACCTGAAAATTTCTGTTACTGACACCCCTTTCCCAATCTGTATAACTAGACATGCAAAACATTACAATATCAAATTTTTTATCTTTTTTTATCATAAACAATTTTCTAATTTTTTATATATATCTTCCCACAAAAAATTATTCATAATTCTTCTATGTGCATTTTCTCCCAATTCCTTACTAAATACCTCATCATTTAACAAGTATAAAATTGCCTCTTTTGCCCCCCTTGGGCTATTTTCATCTATTAAAATACCTGTCTTTCCATCTTGAATTGCTTCTGATCCCCCACCCACTATAGAAGCTATTGATGGTTTTTTAAATATTCCAGCCTCAAGATAAACTATTCCGAAACCCTCTACATCATCCTTACTTGTATGGCTAACCATTGCAAAAATATTTGATATATCATAAAAATAAGGTAAATCTTGATTTTCTATATTTTCTAAAAATAAGATACTGCTCTCTAAATTTAAATTTCTTACTTTTTGTTTTAAATATTCTAAATTTTCACCAGATCCTATTATTAAATATCTAAAATCCACAATATCTTGATCTTGTTTAATTAAATTTATTGCATCAATAATAAGTTCATGATTTTTTCTCTTTATAACTCTTCCAACAGATAAAACAATCTTTTTATTTTGTAAATTATATTTATTTATAATTTCTTGTTTTCTGTTTTTATCAATATCAGAAAAATATTTATTAATTCCAGGATAAAGCAATAATATTTTATTGGCTCCAAGTGATTTAATAATCTCCATTACTAATCCTGATGTAGTTTTACTATTTACAGTAACAAATTCTGCATTTTTTAAAATCAACTTCGCAAGAACTTTTTTTCTTATACTACTTGACGCTAATTTTATATCAAATCCATGAAGCGATACAAAATATGGTACCTTAAAAAATATTTTTATTAAAAATGCACAAACGCCAAGTGGTAAAATATTTCCTACCCAAATGATTTCTATTTTCTCTTTTTTCACTAATCTATATAACTCTACGCAAGACTTAATCCACCTTGGCCAAATAAATTTATATAACAAATTTTTATAGACAAGCTTAAACTCTTGATGTGTTTCTGACTTTACATGAGAAAGAACAATTATTTTATCTTTTGGAAACAATTTAACTAAATTATAATAATAATTACTAATGCCACCCATATTTGGCCAAAAATCAAGAGTTATAAGAAGAGTTTTTTTCATCTTTATTAAAAAAGTTCTTTATTAAGGACATTTTAATTATATCACACCAAAAATCTTTAAACTATTGACAAATGAAAAATTTATTGTTAATATATCGATAATTAAGGGCTTCATATCCTCCTTATCTAACAGAAGCCCTAAGCCAGGTCATAGAAAAAAAGATCCAAAAGGCTGGATTAATCTATGACCAAGAAGATACACAGACTTACATGGAGAGGCTATTATACTGCAAATTGTGGTTAAAGAGACTCTTCGCACCCCCTAACGTTTGTGCTATTCGTGGGGCTCTAATCCAGGGGCCCCATTTTTTGTTTTCAAAATTATTTATCTTTTTCATCCTCACTACATCTTTATGTGATATAATATATATATGCAAAAAGCTTTATTATATAAACAATCAAAAAACAATAGCGTTCAATGTGAGCTATGTAATCATTTCTGTAGAATAGATAATAATTGCATTGGTTTTTGTGGTGCCAGAAAAAACATAGGCGGAATATTATATTCTCTTAATTACAATAAACTAGTAGCTCTCAATTCTGATCCTATTGAAAAAAAACCATTTTTTCATTATATGCCAGACTCTCTTACATATTCAATATCCGCTATGGGCTGTAATTTTTCATGCCTTAATTGTCAAAACTGGCAGATATCTCAACTCAATAAAATAGAACGCCTTGACGAACAATTCCCTGGGAAAAACATAAATCCTAAAAAGATTATTGATTTAGCAAGAAAAGAAAAATGTCTTTCTATTTCATATACATATACAGAACCAACTGTTTTTTTGGAGACCGCACTTCCCATAATGAAGCTCGGATCTAAAAACGGTCTCAAAAATCTTTGGGTATCAAATGGATTTATGAGTCGTAGTTGTCTTGATTTAATTATTCCATATCTAGATGCCATAAATATAGATCTCAAATTTTTTAGTGAGACAAAATACAAAAAAATAGCAAACGCCTCTTTAAAACCAATATTAGATAATTTAAAATATCTAAAATCAAAAAAGATATTTATAGAAATAACGACACTTCTTATTCCCGGAGAAACAAATACCAACAAACAACTAGAAAAAATAGCTAGGTTTATATATACAAATATTGGAAAAAATACTCCTTGGCATATCTCTGCTTTTTCTCCAGAAATTTCATATAAATTACTTTCCAAAAAGGCTAGCTCAATGGAAGAATTAGAAGTAGCTTATCAAATTGGTAAAAATGCAGGGCTAGAATTTGTATATCTTGGAAATGTTGCATCAGACACAAGAGAAAATACATATTGCCCCAAATGTGGATTTCTAAACATAGAAAGACAAGGATATATCATAACTCGCGACGACAACAGTGGACTTTGTCAAAACTGCAATTATAATCTAAATATACTATGATAAAAAAAATAATTTCAATACTAGTAATAGTTGTTTCTATTTTATTTATAAAAACCACAAAATCACAATGGTTTGATCCTGATTTTAATCCAAGCTATATCATATCCGACTTTGAACTTACAGATTATTCTTCTATGAATATTAATGATATTAGATACTTCTTAAATCAAAATAATGGCGTCTTAAAAAAATATACGCTAAAAAATCCTCAAAATGGAAAAATTGTTGATGCCTCTGAAGTTATCTACAGCGCAGCAAAACAATACAAAATCAATCCAAAATATTTATTAGTATTACTACAAAAAGAACAGAGCCTTATAACAGATCCCAACCCCTCTCAAAAACAACTTGATTGGGCAACTGGATATGCCGTCTGTGATTCTTGTCTTATGACAGATGATGAAATACAAAAATACAAAGGCTTTTATAATCAAGTCACCAATGCTGCCAAGAGAAACAGATTTTATATAGATAATGGAAAAACTTCGTGGTTTTTTCAAGTTCAAAAATATTACAACATTGATGGCGAAAGCATTTCTCCAATAAATCAAGCAACGGCAAATTTATACAACTATACTCCTCACATAAACGGTAATTATAATTTCTGGAAAATATGGCAAAAATGGTTTGCAAAAAAATATCCAAATGGGTCAATCGTAAAAGAAAATGGATCAAATACAATTTGGCTTATTGAAAATGACACAAAAAGACCCTTTATAACATGGGCATCCTTTATAAGTAGATATAAAAAAAGTGATATAATAAATGTAAATCATAACGATCTCACACAATATCCTATAGGACTATCTATAAATTTTGAAAACTATTCTTATCTCAAAACTCCTGATAAAAAAATATACTTATTAGACAACGACAAATTAAAAGAATTTGAATCAAGCGAGGTGAGTCGTTATTTTGGAGTAAATCCAGAAGAAATAACTGATATAACCTGGGAAGATTTTTATTATTATGGACTTGGTGATAAAATTACTATGAAAAGCACATATCCGAGCGGGGCTCTTGTGGAAAATAAAGACGATAAAAAACTATATTATGTAAAAAATGGATATAAACATGAAATACAAGACCCGCAAATACTTATTACAAATTTTCCAAATCAATTTAAACTAGTTTTATCAAAAGATGAAATAACAAGTCTAGAAGATGCCGAACCGATTAAATTCAAAGATGGAACTTTAATTAAATCCAAAAATAATAATTCCGTATTTATGGTATCTGATGGCAAAATAAAAGAAATAAAAAATGAAAAAAGCTTTAATGATCTTGGATACAAATGGGATAATATAATAACCATAAACGAAAATCTTCTAAAACAATATAGCATATCAGAAGCAATAGATATAAAACCAGAAGAAATTAAATCTGAGGACCTTCTTCCAGAAAATAAAACCGAAAAACCACTATGACAAAAATAAAAACAATACTAATACCACATAATCCACTTATTATCTCAAAAATTGGGGGCAAATATTCCGAAAATCTTAAATCATCCATGGAGGCCATAAAAAAACTTAGACAATCCATATACGAGTTTAGACCAAAAAAGATATTTATTATTACCCCGCCAATAAAAGACCTACAAAATATTTCAATACACCAAAAAGATAAATATCATATTAACCTAAAAGAGTTTGGTGATTTATCTATGGAATTTGAGGTTCTTGGTGATATGGATTATTCTACAAGATTAAAATACTTTTTAAGAAAAAATAATTTTGATATAAATATATTTTCAGGTGAAAAAACAGACTATCAAAGTTTTGTCCCATTATACTATTTAAATCAGTTTCATATATCTTCAAAAGGCTTTGAAAATGAACTCAAAAAAGATGAATCACTAAAATCAGAATTTATCATAATTCACTCTTCAAACTGTTCGATTAATCATCATCTCAAATTCGGAGAATTGTTGTATGAATTTTTAAGAGAAACAAAAGACAATATTTTAATAATAGCTTGCGGTGATTTTGCAAAAAAATCAGCTCATGAGGAAAATGAGGATTTACCAAAATTAAGCTACAAAATAATAGACCTAATCAAGTCCAAAAATTTTAATGAAATAATAAGTCTAAGCAAAGAATTAAAAAATGGCTATCCGTGGATAAAACCATTTTCATCTATCATTCCATTTATAGACAAAACAAAAAAAAGGCCCGTAGTCTTGGCACTAGACAAAGAATTTCAAGAAATGTATATTACAATAGAATTTTAATCTCTTTTTGAAGATGGACAATTTAGAGGATATACCTTTCCTCTATTTTTTTTCACATAATAAAGCCAACTTTTGATATGCGCTCTTGTCAATTTATTAAATAAAATTGAAAATAATACATTAGTTTTGTTTCTTGAGGCTTGTTGATGTAAATGGATGGCAGAAACAGCGCCTAAATAATACACCGAGTATCCCGACTCCCACATCCTTCTACAAACGTCTATATCTTCTAAATATAAAAATATTCCTTCATCAAAATAATTAATATTTTCATAGTTCTTTTTTCTCGTCATATAACACGACCCCATTACCCAATCAACCTCTTGAGTAGACTCGTGATTTATGTCTCTCATCAGAAAATCATCTAACCATTTTTTACCTACACTTGTTTTTGATAAAATAGTCCTTCTAAACAAGGGGTAAAAAATATTTGGAAATCTAAAACAAGTTTCTTGAAGCGTAGAGTCTCCATTTATAAGGCGTGGGGCAACAATTCCAATTCTCTCATGATTTTTCAAAAAATTATACATATACTCAATAGTACTTTTTGATATCCTAATATCTGGATTTAAAATCAAAATATACTCACCCTTAGCTTGTTTTATAGCCACGTTATTACCAGCGCCACAACCCTTATTTGATCCTGCTTGAATAAACCTAACCCCATCAAACTCTTTCATTACAATAGCTATATTATCGTGGGAATCATTATCGACAACAATAATTTCTGATTCAAAAGAAAAATTATAAGAAGTCAATTCTTTTAATTGATATTTTATCAGATTTGCTAATTTGTAATTTAATATTATGATTGACAACATATGCTAGTGTTTAGAGTTTAGTATTTAGAGTTTAGTTTTAGCACGGCTATTATGTGATTTACATAAATAACTAAATACTAAACCCTAACAACTGATTAACTATTTATACCATTTATAAAGTTCCTTACTTCTAACCTTCACAATATTTCTAAAAATATATTTTCTTTTCTTAAACATTTTTTTGTATTTATCACGACTCTTCCAAAAAAATTTTAGCGTAGCTCTTTCATACAACAACATATAAATAAACTTTTTAAATTCATATACACAAATTGGAAAGAAACATCTGATAAAATTAATTGCAAATTCATTTTTAACCAGCAAATAAATATGATTTCTATAAGAATACTCATTTACCCAAGAAGATTTAGTTTTTCTATTTTCTATTTCACTAAGTCCGCCACGAACAGATCTGTCATGATAACAAATAACATTTGCTAAATAATAACTTTTATATCCAGCAAGACGGAGCCTAAAAGCCAAATCAACATCTTCCTTATAACTAAAAAAATCTTCATCAAAATATTCATTATCAATTTTTACATCTTCTAGCGCTTTCTTTAAATATATTGGGCAAGCACCAGATGGACCAAATATTTCCATATCACTAGAAAATTCAGCCGAATCTTGTTTGAGCTGTCCATAATCTATTACTCTATGATTTTTAAAAACCCTAAATCCACAAGTATCTATAATATTTGTCTTTCCATTTTTATGAGCATTATACGGATCATGATTATCAAATTTCCATTGATATAGTTTTGGCTCTATTGATCCAATCTCGTCTTTGATATCAGAGTTATCTAAAAAATAAAATAAATTATCTAAAAAATCAGGCTCAATAATCATATCTTGATTGAGGCACATTATATAATCCGACTTTGCCCAATTCATTAATCTATTATGAGCTTTTGCAAAGCCAATATTTTCTTTATTTATAATTACTTTAAATTGAGGAAAATATTTATTTATCACAGCTACCGTATTATCATTTGAGCCATTGTCCATTATATTGAGCTCAAAATCTTTGAAATTTTGATTTAAAACAGAATTAATACAATGTTTAATGTATTTTTCTCCGTTCCATGTAACTAAGTTTATACTTATTCTAGACATTATATTAGCTTTCGGCTGTCAGCTTTCGGCTGTCAGCTAATTCGATTATACAAATTATTAAAATTAAAAAACCAATTCCTAGTGGATGATCTAAATAAGGTGAAAAAATATGAACCACCAAGACGGCTAAAAAAGAAAGTAATAGTGAAACAAAAATTACACTATTAGCCCTTATCAATCTAACAGAATCTCGCATTATTTTCAAGCTCAAAGCAATATAAAATATAAGCCCAAAAATACCCATTTTGAGCCAAAAACTAAGCCATCCCCACTCAAAACTATATGTTGTTGTCCGTCCTGTCGGGTTTAAAGCATTTTTATTTCTTGGGTCAAGCGAATAATAACTTATTTCATGACCTACACCATATCCAATTATTGGAGAATTTTTTATATCTTTTATCATTGGGCTTAGTAATTCCATTCTAGAATTACTGCTCACATCGCCATCACTTACACGACCAGAGAGCATATCCGCAAAATTAATATGAGTATTTGGAATTTTTAGTAATACAAAAATTAATAAAATTGAAAAAATAATGGCCCCAAACAATTTTATATAGTTTAAAAAAATTATTTTTATCTTTTGTTTTTGAAACAACAGAATAAAAAATAAAAAAATAAATGCAATCACAATTCCAAGCCAATAACTACGAGAGAAACTAACAATAATTGCTGACAAATTTAATATTGATAAAGTATAAAAAAATATTTTATCTTTCTTTTGTAATTTAGGGGTCATTAAAACGACTGAACTAATTACAAATGAAATCATTAAATAAATTTGACTTTGAAAAAATATACGATAAAAATGATCACTCATCTTTGTAATCTCCCCCACCCTTGTATCTCTAAGCCATTTGTACAAAGTCGTATAATCTATAGAACTAAATTGTTGAGAGAATAAATAAAATACAATAATTGTCTTTAATGAAAAGAAAAGTGATGCAGAAAGAAATATATAAAATAAGTTTATGAGAACTTTCTTATCTTTTATAATTTGATAATAAATAGGAAGTATCAAAAAGAATAAGAAATTATTAATATCAAAAAATATATTTGAAAGTTTTGTTTTATTATATAAAGCTACTAATACACTAAATATCAAAATTAAAATATATAAAACATAAAACCATACATACTTACTTTTTATAAAGTCTAATTTCTCTCGCCTTGGCGTAGCTAAAGCTCCTCTTTGGCGAAGCCAGGTTTGTTTATACAAATAAACAACCCCCGCTATAAAAGCAATTATAAAAATAAGCATTCTAAGAGACAATGAAAATCCAAATATATTAACACTTATTAATCCTCCCTGAGATCCCACAAAAAGCTCCAAAAAACTTAAATATATCGCCCATTTTATATCTTTCACTATTAAATATACAATACTTAATGCAATTAATATAAAAGCTATTATTCCAAATAAATGATACTGATGTGCAAAGAAAAATACTGAGTCCATGATTATAAGACCCAGGAATGTGATGCGAAAATAATTGTTTTTTATAAAATACAAAAACATAATTTTATTCTAGTAAATAGCAATTATTTACTATATTGTGATTATTAAAAGTTGTATCTTCAGAAGATTTTAATACGATTTTTTTATCTTCCTTTTTATATTTATTGCTTATATATTGAAACAAAACGGGTCTGTTTGTAGATGCTCCTCCGCAAGAATCTATTATAATAACAAGTTTTCTATCTGCTTTTTTTGCAATACCTTTCATATATTCTATAAATTTGTCAACAAAGTCTTGGACAGAAATTTGATTAATAACATTCTCAATAGGATTAAGACCTCTTATAACTAAAAGTTTTTCATCATTTTCACTCTCCGTTTCTATAACCATAGAAGAGCCTGATAATCTTTCAAACTTACTATCTGGATTTTGATCCATTGTGATGCTTGTAAAATTAGGAAATTTTTTTGATATACAGTCATATTTAGATGCCCAACAAACGTCAGCAAGATGCCCAGAAAGCTCCATAAGAATTCCTCTGGTTGGTATAAATTTAAATTCAGTTGTTCCTTTGGTTGACAGTCTTTGAATATTATTTAATTCATCTTCAAGAGCTTTTGTTTTTATGATACTCCTGAAAGCTTCTATAGACTTCTTATTTTTTAGATATTTTATCATTGTTTCTTTATGCGTAATATGTTCAACAAAATCTATCATCCAGCTAATATTATTCATGTCTAAATTATCTATGTTCAACATATCTTTTGCTATTGATATTTGATTCTTATGATCTTTAAAAGACATAAAAAAAACAAATTCTCTTAATTCATTATGAAGTTGTTCGTATTTTGAAAGAACCTGAAAATTGTTTTCAAAATTAACTACGCTTCTTAAATCTAAATTTTTTAATTCTTGTATCTTATTTTCAATATTATTTTTTGCAATACTTAAATTGCTATCTTGATTTAGGATTTCTCTTTTTTTCTCTAATTCCTCTATTAAAGACTCTATTTTATTTTTTACTGTTTGTATTATATCTGATATTGATTTTTTGTCTTCTATTAATCCAATGGATCTCAAAATAGATTCTTTCAATTTATTGTAGGAGTCCTTAAATGATTTTGGAAATTCATAATTTGTTTGTTTTTCTATGTCTATTTTTTTAACTCCTATTACATCACTGTTAGAGTAAAAGGGTTTTAAATCAAGGCAGGTGTCTTTTGTACCTTTCAACAAGATGTCCTGATCAACCAATCTTTCAAATTCTTTTTCTCCATGATTCCCCCATGCACTATATTCAAATCTTATGTAATTTTTAAAATATTCTATTAATATTTTATTATTTTTTACTTTTTCGGTATTGAAATTTGAATCAACAATTTCTTGTTTAAATGAATTGATATATTTTTTTAAATCATTAAATCCATTAACGCCAGTTTGTTTTACTATATCTTCAAAACAAGGGTCTATTATTTTATTTTCTAGTAAATTTTTAATACCTTGATATATTTCTTGATTTAAATTATGTCCAAAAATATCAAAGCATTTCGATAGTAATGGATCTCTTTCTTGAGGTTCTAAAAAGTTTTCATTTATTATTGATGCATTATGAATATTTCCCGAAACAATAAATTCTTGTATTTCCTTTTTTGCAATATTTTTCAGTCTATCTTTTGGTACTTCATATCTACTTATTATCATAATTGTAAAATCTAATGCATTTTTTATATCTTGAGGTAGAAGCAACGCAACAATCTTTTCAACAATATCTATTGCATTAGTAGTAGTATTATCAAAATAATCAAGCATTTTCGAAATGTTATAAAAATTTTTATTAGAAATTCTTTCTTCCAGGGTATCTGCAACAATATTATTCATTATATCTTGATCTATACCGAACTCATTTTTACATTCTTGAAGTGTAAAACCTGGATCACTAAAAGAGTATTTAAAACTATTTTTTATTTGATTAATAATTGCAGTTTTTATTTCTATAGATTCAAAGCAATGATTATCAATACTTAATGCATTTTTTATTTTAATTATTTCTTGAGTATTAAAATTTCTAATACTCGATATCATGTTTATAGCTATTTGCTTTACATTTTCTTGAGTTATAAATTCGTCTAATTTATATTTTTTTGCTTTTAAATAGTCTATAATCTTAAAAAGATAATTACGCTTGTCTTCTGTTAGAGAGAGTTCGTTTATAACATTTCTTATTATGTCTTCTATTAAAAAGACATCTACGTGTAAAATTTTTGAACATTTTTTAATTGAAAATTCATTTAAATTATAAGGGCCTTCAAATTCTTCTTTGATTTGTTTAATTATAATATTTTTTACAGGCTCCGATTCTATAAACTCATCTCTGATATAAAATTTTTGAACCATATCAATAAGGCTGATGATATCTATTCTTCTACGCCTCAAAATATTGTTTTCTATTGCGCTTTGCATCTCTTTAGATTTTATAAAATCTTCCGGAATGTTCATGATTTTAATATATTCTAATAGTGTCTTATAATGTGCAAACTCCCTATCAAACGCTTGTAATATTTTTTTCTTAACTATGTCGATAATATTGTATTTTTCATCTAGTTCTTGAATTTTTTCTTTTTTATTTATTTTTAACTTTTCACACCTTCTTTCAAAAGCAAATATACTCCCGTCTGATATATATTTAATAAGTGTTTTGTTGAGTATATTTTGAAAATCTTCGCCATGCTCATTGTATTTATTTTTTAAATAAAGAATTTTTTCATTATAATAGTTGTCTTTGTTTATAATGTAATTAATCCATTTTTCTGTATTAGTTTCTGACGATTTTTTTGTTTTTTTAGATTTTAATGCTGTTTCAGATGTGTCCATATTATCTCGGTAATCACAACCATCCTCTAATGAAATTAAAAAAGTTTCCTCAATTATGTCATCTTTTCTTTTTTCTACTATTAATTCAAAAACACTAGCAACATCCTTTAGTCCCCCAGCTAAACTTTCTAAATCTGCTAGATGAGAAATAAATGAAGAACAAACAAATTCTTGTATTTCTTCAGAATTGATAATGTCTATACAAATATTAAATTCTTCAGTCAATCTTTTTATATGATCTGTTCTTATGTATGTTATGCCAAAATCTTGATTATAGTCTCCAGTTATAGTATCTTTTATTTTCTTTTTTAGTGCTTCTTTTAATTCGTCTGACTCTAAAAATTCTTTTGAAACCAGCTTTTTTAATCTTACTATTTCTTCATCATGAAACCAAAAACGAGAAATACGATCTATCATTTGTTGTTCATTTTCTCTTTCTGAACTATTTAAATTTTCTTTTGATTTAGTCTCTCGTTTTATATTGTTTTGTTGCTCAAAATTTTCATTCATATATTTATAAGTATTTTTTCTTTTTTGGTAAAATTTTTAGTTTTGCGCCCACTACAACAAGTCGGACAATAAACCAATTTAAAGCAATAAAAAATTGCAAAATCAAAACCTGCAATTTGCTTTTGTGCCTTTTAAAATACTTTAATAAACTAGCATTAAATGTTTTTTGATTTCTGAGAATTTTTTCTTGTTTAAAGCTCTCACCTTTGTGATGTTTTATGCTTGTAATGGGCGTAAATATAATATCAAGTCCGTGTTTTTTTATCCTTGTGCACAAATCTACTTCTTCAAATAAAAGCCAATAATCTTCGTCCAATAATCCACCAACATTCTCAACAACTTTTTTAGTGGTCAGTAGAAACGCACCCATTACTTGTTCTACTTTTTTTTCACTATTATAATCAAAATCCAGCATATAATATTTTCGTATTGCTGGAATAAGATATGGGAAAAAATTGTGCAGTTTTAGAAGTACAAAAATCTGAGATGCTAATGTTGGGAGCCTACGACATGATGACTGCAGAGATCCATCACTATTTAGTAGTTTACATGCCATTGCTCCAATATTTTTGCGCGAATCAAATAGCTCAACAAGCTTCTTTAATGAGTTTTGTTCAATAAATTCTGTATCCGGATTAAGCAATAATACGTGATTATATTTTGACAGCTTATAGCCAATATTATTTGCTTTTGCAAAACCAAGATTCCCACCTGATTGTATATACCTAGCTTGAGGATATTTACTATTTACCATATCCTCGCTTCCGTCATTTGAGTCATTGTCAACAACTATTACATCAAGATCAATGTCGGAGTTAAACTTAAACAAAGACTCTAGAGCTTTATCTAATAAATCTTTAACTTTGTAGTTTACAATTATGATTGATATTGGCATTAAAATTTAAAATATTTTTTAATTGTTTCTTCAGGTGTCTGTTTTGTGGAATTTATAAAGTTTTCTTTTCCTATATATTTTTTCATTGATTCGAATTCTTTTCTTACAGTGAATATTCTTCCCGCTCCTGTTGTCCAACATTGTCTATCCCAATCTCTTTTTATCATTTCTTCAAACGAAGGAAAAAGCACTTTTATAATTAACCTATTTCCAAACTCGTTTTTGAATTTTTCGAAAAATTCAATATATCTTCCAAAAATAATATAGTCTAATACGACATTTTTTTCTTGTTCATTAAATAATTTTTTTGTATAATCTAAAATTTTATTATGGGCTTTTCCTAAATTTCTAGAATTCTTAGGTAACCATTGTTCTCCATTTGGAAAAAATTCTGTATCTAAATTATCACCATCTATTAATAAAAAATTATATTTTGTAACCAGTATTTCTGCAATAGTAGTTTTTCCAGCACCCCCTGGTCCAGTTAAAATTAATAATTTTTTATTATGATTTTTCATATCCTTCTTTTTTCAGAATTTCTATTTTCTTTTTTTCTCCTCCATTGTATCCCCCAATCTTTCCATCAGACCTTATAACTCTATGACATGGAATACTGGAATCATAATTTTTATTTAAAATATTACCAACTGCTCTGTATGCTTTTGGATTGCCAGATAAAATAGCAACCTGCTTATAGGTCAACACCTTTCCTTTTGAAATTTTAGAAACAATTTTATAAACTTTTTCTTTGAAGGATAACATTACAATTTTTCACACAACTCAATCATCCTATTACTAAATCCCCATTCATTGTCATACCATGCAATAAGTTTTACCAAATTTCCATCCATTACATTAGTAAGTGACAAATCAAAAATTGATGAATATGGATTTCCTATTATATCAGATGATACAATTTTGTCACCAGTTGTCATAAGTATTCCCTTGAATTTTTTATTCTTAGACATCTTTATAAATAATTCATTTATTTTTTCAATACTCGTATTTTCTTTTATCTTTATTGTGACGTCCGATAGTGACCCATCTACTACTGGAACTCTTATTGCAAGTCCATCAAATTTTCCCTTAAGTTTTGGTATGGCATTTGTAACAGCTATCGCTGCACCAGTTGAAGTAGGAACAATGTTCTGTGCTGCTGCCCTTGCGCGACGAAGGTCGCTGTGAGGACCGTCTACAAGGTTTTGGTCGGCAGTATAAGCATGCACCGTTGTCATAAAAGCTTTCTCTATTGTGAAATTATCACTCATTATTTTCATAACCGGCGCGATACAATTTGTCGTACAAGATGCTAGATCATATACATTAATACTTTTTTTAATTTTTTCATCATTTACGCCGAGAACAATAGTCTGAACATTTTCACATTTTGCAGGAGCTGAAATTATTACTTTTTTTGCACCAGCTTTCATATGCTTCTTCGCATCTTCATAAGTTCTAAATATTCCTGTACACTCTAAAACTACATCAACTTTCAAATCCTTCCATGGTAAAAGTGTTGGGTCTTTCTGTGCATATACGGGATATAATTTTCCATCAACAATGATTCCATTTTTATTTGAAGAAACCTTATTTTCTATTCTTTTTTGAGCAGTATCATACTTTAATAAATGAGCAAGAGTTGCGCTATCAGTAAGATCATTGATAGCAACTACTTCAATATTTTTTTTATTTAGTGCAATTCTAAATGCAGCCCTACCAATTCTCCCAAAACCATTTATAGCGATTCTTTTTTTTGCCATATAATTTTATTTTAAATTATTATTTTATCAAACTATATCCAAGTTCAATTGCTTTATCATTTAACATTTTTATCTCTGGTTTTTGTATGTATTTACTTTCAAATTTATGATCGATTGATTTTTGTGCATCTTTGATATCAACAAACTCTTTTATTGTTTTAATAATTGCACCCAACACTATCATATTCATAACTCTCTGAGATCCCAATTTTTTTGATAATGTATCAAATGCAAATCCTAAAGAATTTTTTATTTTCTTTATTTCTGGATCTTTTATTAAGTCGGTATTATAAATTACAACAGAATCTTTATTAACGTAGTCATCTGCGCGCTTGAAAGCTCGCTCTGACAAAATTATCATAATATCTGCTTTCAAAAACTTTGGGTAATATATATTTTCTTTACCAAATTGAATGTAGCCAAGAGATACTCCTCCACGTTGTTCTACTCCATAGTTTGGCACAAAACTAATTTGATAATCTTTTATATTTAGAATATCAAGCAAAATTTTACTAATTGTTTGAACTCCCTGGCCTCCCTCGCCAGCTATTAATATTTTTTTCATATAATTAATTTATATTTGTAAATTCTTTTACAGGATAAAATTCTTTCAACTTCTTCATAAAATCCAAAGTATTTTTTGCATCTGTTTTCCAGTTTGTAGGACAAAATGATAATATTTCTACAAATGAAAATCCTTTTTCTTGCATCTGAAAATCAATTGCTTTTTTGATAAATCCTTTAAGTTGTATTGGATTGTCAACGCATCCTCTGGCAATATAGGCTGGCGTTTTAGAGGCGTTAAAAAGCAATTCAGGGCCTTGTAAGAAGTATTCATCTGCACCATGTTGAGTTGTTGCGGTAATTTGACCACTAATTGTAGTTGGCGCTTCTTGACCTCCAGTCATGCCATAATTTGCATTATTTACAATAATAACAGTAATATTTTCATTTCTTATTCTTGCACTAATTAAGTGCTGCATTCCAATAGCATAAGCCCCTCCATCCCCCAAATAAGCAATTGCAACAGCATCTCGCTTTGCTCTCTTTGCACCCGTTACAACTGGTATTGTTCTTCCATGATGAGTCTGAATTGTATCAACATTAAAAAAGTTCCAAGCCAAAAGCGAACATCCAATATCAATTCCAAATAATGTATTGTTTTGAATGCCTAGTTCATCAATAACATATCCTAAGTTTTTTAGAATTATTGGATGACCGCAACCAGGACAAAAATTATGTGGCTTAGAAGATTTTTTCCAGCATATTGGCCATGCTAAATTATCTTTTATCATATATATTTTATATTAATTTATAAGTACTTTATTAGTAATAAATTTTTCCGGCAAAACAATTTTAGAAAAATATTCTTTTACCCCCTCTTCTGTTTGTTTAAAAAAATCTTTATTATTATTAAATATTATGCTTAAATCTTGTTCTCCAATATTTTTAAAAATTTCTATTAGCTCGTCATAAAAATTTAATTTCTGACAAACATCTTTAAATCTTGGTAAATTATTAAAAATATTTTCAACCCCTTCTTTTGTTTTTTCTTTTAAATTTTTAAATTCTCGTTTAAATATTTTTGCATCTTCATTAAATTTTTCTTCGCCATAACACTTCTCCCATTCAGGATTAACATCTTTTAAATCAATCCATCCCTTTTTATCTTTTGGTAAAAACTTTCTTAAAAAACTTATAATACTGTCATATGCCACTAAGTTTTTATAGGGTGGCTTACCATCTTCAAATAATTTTTCTATCGAATTCTTTTTAATTTGTCCGTCCTCATCTACAAATTGATTCCAATTTATCCCCCCATCATCATACATATTTTTGAACCCTAATAAGCGTTGGACCGATCTGTGATCAAACAACCAAGAAGAGCCTATCACTGCCTTAATTTGTGGATATTGATCTATAATTATTTCAGCAAGCTCACCTAGCCATTTACGAGCGTCTTTGATGCCGTTTTCATTTTTAAATGCCGAATCTAAATGAAGCATTATAAATTGGTCTGTATTCTTAAAGCCCTCTTTATTCATACCATCTCTCATTTCAGCATTTAAACCGTCATCTTCAGTTGAAACATATTTCAATAATCCTATTTTATTTTTTGGTTCATGATTAATTTTTCCATATTCAGGAAACTCTTTTAGAGTGTCATCTTCCATTTTATTCAAATAGCCCGCGATAGAAACAATAAGATTCGAATCATCGTTTTTGTTTAATAAATATATTTCGTCAATTTTACTAGAACATTCTTTTAAAAACTTATCTTCTTCTATCCTATACGTTCTTCTATCTAAATCTTTATTCTGTATATAAAAAATATCTTTTAGCTTTCCACTAATATTAGACCCAATTTTATCTAAAACCCCTAGAAACCCCTCTTTAGAATTATTGCTTTCAAATATTTTTTTTGCATACAAAATCTGAACATTAGACAATTCTTCTTCTAATTGCTTGGCACGATCTTCAACATTTTCTGCCTCAATAGGACTAATGAATTGTTCTAATTTTTCTGACATTTATTTGTTATTTTTTATTACATCAATAATTTCTTCAGGTGTTATCCCAAGCGCTGGCTTATTATAAGTCTTAATTGGAATATTTAATCCATACAGATTTTCTTTTACAAGCTTTAATAATTGATTTTCCGCAGACTCTGTTACGATAATTTGTTTTATTCCTTTTAGTTCTTTCTTTAATGCATCTACTGGAAATGGATTTAAAGTTATTGGCCTAAATAGTTTTACAGATTTTTTCTTGGTGTCTGAGAGCGCTTGCTTTACAGAAGAAGCAACTATTCCATGAGCCATTATAAGAGTATCTTTCACGGACTTATCATAAGAGAAAACTTCGTGCTCCTCTATCTCTTTTTTTATTTTATTCCATTTTTCAATTAAGGCTTTATTATTATCAAAACACTCTTCTTCTACTGAATATGTATTTCTAAGATTTACATAATTTGATTCTTGACGATTGTTTCTCTTAAGGGATTTCAAAACTATTGGCTTACTTATTTCTAATTTTGTAGGCTTTTTTAATTCAACATTTGTTCTAGTCTTTAAAGTATAACCATCAGTAAGCACAAAAGTTGGAATCATATAGTGCCATGCTGTATTAAACGATTTAATTGTATAATCATATAATTCTTTTATGCTTGATGGTGAATAGACAATACGATATCCCTCGCCATTTCCACCAAATGAAGTCAGAATTACCTCTTGCTGAGAATATATTACTGACGCAGTAGATGGTCCTCCACGCTGACCTATGATAGCAACTATTGGCAACTGCATTGCTTCAGCCATTGAAAAAGCATCTTGCATTAATATGTTTCCAGGTCCTGCCGTTGCAGTAAATGCCTTGGTACCTGTAAGAATCGCACCTATTGTTGCAAAACCCGCAGACATTTCATCTTCTGTTTGTAAAAAAATAAGTTTTTCTGGATTTGTTTCATAAGCGCTATCCCATCCTGACATAATTTCTGTTGTTGGTGTAATGGGATAACCAAAAAAAGCTCGTGCTCCAGCATCAAGCGCCGCACGAACCACTACCTCATTTCCCGTTAAAAGTTCTTTCATATAATTAATATAAAATTATAAATTAGTTATAAAGGATTTCTTCATCATCGTCATCTTCTAATTCCAGTTCCTTTAATTCTTCAAACTCTTCTACATCCTCTTTTGATTCCAACTTCTCTTTCTTTGATTTTGTTTTCTTTTCCTCTATAATAATTTCTTCTTCATTATCTTCATCATCTATAAAAACATCTTCTGCAACATCATTTTCACCCTCTACATCGTCAACTACATCATCATCTGACTCTACTTCTATATGCAAATGAGGATGTGTAATATTTTCCTCTATCTCCTCTTCTTCAAAATCATCATTATTTTCTATTTCTTCATCTTCTATTTCGTCTTTGTCTTTTATATCTTTCTCATTTGTTTGATAAACATCATCTCTCGTATCAGTAAATACCTTTTTTCTGTACTCATCCATTTGAGTTTTCATTTCTCCAAGTTTCTTAAACAAATTAATGAGTATCAAAAATATCAAAACGACTGAAACAAGTAAAATCCAAAAATGAATTTTGTTATAATCAAAATAATCTTCAAAATTGAACGAATTCTCTAGAGCGTTAGCATCTGTTATGTCATTCATATCCTCACCTAATTTTCCATCTTCCAACTTATTATAAAAATTTTCTATTTGGGCTGTAGTACTTGCATCTAATTCACTTGCCTCCAAATTTGCCTCACTATATGCAGCACCACAATCAAATGTTATACCAAAAAACAAAGCTAGCAATAACGAGAAAATATATAATTTTATTTTATTTTTCATGTATTTACTTGTCCCGTCCACGATATGCCACCATGGCGTGTGAATAACGGGATTATTTCTTTAAAGAAAGTGCCATATTTTTTTCTTCATCACAAAACACTACAATAATTTTTATTTTCTTAAAATAATGATTATTCATAATTAAATTTCTTATATCACTATTTCTCTCCCCTATTCCACCTGAAAAAACAATTGCATCAATATTATCAAGTAATATCATATAAGAAGAAATATATCTCTGTATTCTATAAATAAACATTTTTAAAGCTAGTTTAGAAGCTTCTCTATTCTCTTTTGTTGCCTTAATAGAAGACTTGTATCCTGGTATTTTATAACCATTTAAAATCATTACATCGCGAAGATCCTGGATCTGGCTTATTCCTTTTATTCCTGAATTAAAGTTTAATTCCCTAAAAATACTATCAATATCATTTCCTTTTGAGGTCAAATATTTTACAATTGAAGCATCTATATCGCCACATCTTGTCATCATCATAAGTCCTGATAGCGGAGAGAAACCAAGAGATGTATCAATAGCCTTACCATTTTTTATAACTGATATACTAGCGCCCCCTCCCAAATGACAGGTAATGATATTAGTATGAGATATTTTTTTGTTTAACTCCTTAGCTGCAGCCGAAAGCATTCCTTGGTGAGAAAATCCATGAAAACCATATTTTCTTATTTCAGTATATTTGCTTAAATATTTTTCAGATATTGGATAAGTAAAAACATATTTTTCTAAATCACAAAAAAACATTGTATCAAATACCCCAATGTGTTTTGCTTTTTTCCAAATATTTAAAGATAATTTTGCAACTTGCAAATTAATTGGATTATGAAGTGGCGCTAAGTCATTATATTTTGAAATTTTTGAAATAATAGAAGAATTCAATATGGTTGGCTTTGTAAATTCTATTCCTCCATGAACAATTCTATGAATAACAGTTACAATCCCCACTTTCAAATTATTATTTAAAAAATTATAAACAATATCTAATGCCTCTTTATGAGAAATGACTTGCTGACCCGACTTTATTCCATTTAAATCAACTATAGAATTAACTTGACCTATTTTTTCTATTAAACCAAAATATATTTGATTTAATTTTTTATCATATAATTTAAATTTTAGCGATGTACTCCCACTATTTAAAACTAGTATCATACTTTTATTCTATTAATCAATTATTTTATTAATCTATTAATATTACCCCCTGCTCGCCCTGAGATATTCCACAAGCATTTGCCTCATCCAAATCAATGTGTGCACGTGAATTAAATTTTTCATCAACTCTTACCATAACATTTTCAAATACAAGACCCCTTTCTCTACCAACTTTTAATCTAACAATATTACCATGCTCTATTCCTAAATTTTGAGCATCAGAACTAGAAATGTGAATATGTCTTTTTGCCACTATTACTCCATATTCTAAATTTACCTCATCAATAGGTCCAACCACCTTTACTCCTGGGGTATTTTCTAAGTCTCCTGAAAGTCTAACTGGAATTTCCATTCCCAATTTAAAGACATCTGACAACAATACTTCTATTTGAGTCTTTTCTCTCTCTGGCCCTATGATTCTTACTTCTTCTATAGATCCTTTTGGACCAACAATTTGAACGGTCTCTTCTGCGGCAAAATCATCTCCCTGAGAAAGCTTCTTTTCTTGAGTTAACTCATATCCTTCACCAAATAATTGTTCAACCAATTCACGGCTAGGATGTATGTGTCTATTTGAATATTCTACCTGTATATTAAATTCTTTTGGCATAATGATATTATCCTTTCTAAGATTATATTTTAAATTTTTTTAATTGATTTCCATTTAGCAATCCCACTTGTGCGCCAACCTTTGTAATCACCGTGCAGCTTCTTATCATAGCCAGTCTTAAACTTTTCTTAATATCGTAATTTAAGATAAGACCGGAGACAAAACTTGATCCAAATGCGTCTCCAGCGCCTGTTGTGTTTATACTTTTTACCTTTAGTATCTTTTCATGAGTTACCTCCTTACCATCATAAACATATGCACCCTTATGACCACAGGTAATACTAACAATTTTAGGGCCCCAAGAATAAATAGTTTCTAATAAAATTTCTATTTCGTTGACTTTTTTAGAGTCTGATCCACACAAAGCTCTTGCCTCTTCAAAATTAATATTAAAAAACTCTATTTGTTTTAGGTATTTTTTGAAATATTTACTACCCTTTTCTAACTGTAAAACGCCTGGATTCCAGGCTATCTTGATTTTTTTCTTTTTTGCATATGTCAAAATAGTTTTGATATTTTTTTCAACTAGTGAATCTTTACCACTAAGGGACGCAATATAAAACCATTTCGCATCAATACCTCTTAAATCTTGTGGCATAATACCCAAAAACGAATTAGCTCCACGATGCGTAAAAAGAACATGTTCATGATAATTTCCATAATTTACAATAAAAGAAAATCCAGAATGTACTCCGGTAAAAATTTGTAAATTGTTTGTATTAATATTATTTTTCTTAAGCTCTTTTACTATAGAACTAGCAAACCAATCATCTCCAAGACCTATAATAGATGACGTCTTCAAACCCATTAGAGAAAAACTGACGGCGGTATTCATCCCACCGCCACCAAACGTAAGGCTAACATCCTCTGAAGAAATCTTTGAACCATACTTAAAGGCCAAAAATTCTTCTAAGTTTTTACCATGTTTTATGAGTTTAGCGTCGCTAGTACAATACATTATATCCTGCGTTGCTCCACCAAATGTGATAACGTCAAATTTAGGCATAAATAATACAAAAAATGTTAATAAATTATTTATCAATACCTTATTATTATATCAAAAATTGGACAATAAATAAAACAAGTAAAATTGTCTTTACTTGTCTATATAATAAGCCTAAAATTAGGTCAATTCTTTAAAAACCACTGCATCGTATAACCATTTGGAGCGTCACTTACAAAATCTTTGTTTGGACAAAATCCGGAGCCATGATTGCTATTTTCTGTTTCAAAAGAAGATACTTGAAATATGGCAAAGCTTTTCTCACAACCATATTCTCCAGCATTGAATTTATGGTATCTATAATAGTGTTTATGATCATTTAAGGGATCAAAAATAGGAGAATCAAAAATACCTTTTTCAAACAAATTATATAAAACAAATTTTGATTCTTTTTTTAGCTTATATCCATAGTCCCAAGAATCCAAGCTAACATTCTCTGGTAATTTCTGAGCATCTAGTATATACATATTAACAACACTTCTTATAGTTGACATGTCTGCATTTCGCTTTAGATCTCTTATGTCTTTTAATTCTTTGTTCATATAAACACCCAAAACAATAGCCCATAACCCAATAAGAAAAACAAAAAATGTCGTCGTAGGTAAAGAATGTATATTTATTAATTTCATAATATTATTATATCTAAATATATCTTTAAATACAAAACCCCTACTCATAGATTTATGGGCTCTACATCAGAATAAAAAATAAAGGTGCTCGATAAGGAACACCTTTATAATAAAATCTTTTATGGAGGATTACTTTTTTTCTTCTACTTTCTCTTCTACTTTTTCATCCTTAGGAGCCTCTGTACTAATTGGTGCTTCTACTACCTCTACTTTTTCCTCTTCATAAGCAACAACTGATGCGATTGCCTGATCTTCTGGGTTTAGAATCTTAACACCTTTTGGAATTTTAATACTTGAAACAAAAATAATGTCATTAATATTTTCTAGTAGTGCTAAGTCTATTTCTATTTCATGAATCATATCTTCTGGAAGACACTCAACTTCTACGTGATCTAAGTCTTTGTTTAAAACAGCACCAAGCTCTTTTACGGCCTTTGACTCACCAACAAACTTTAATGGAATTTCTGATTTAAGTTTATGCGTTTTATTAAACTCATAAAAATCTGCATGAGTAATTTTGTTTGTTCTTGGGTCTTTGAAAACATCATGAACAAATACAGGAATTGTTTTATCTGCCAAACTAATGTTTAAAATAGTGCTTTCTCCTACTTTTGCAAATGCTTTTAAAAATTCTCCCATTTTAATTTTTATGGTCAAATTTTCTGTTTGAGGTCCATATATCACTCCTGATAAATATCCATCTTTAAGTAAATGCTTTGCCTTTTTGTCTGTTTTAATATCTCTTATTTCTGCTTTTAATGTTAGTTCTGTCATGTGATTAGAGCTTAGGGATTAGGGTTTAGTATTAAGGGGCTATTTTCAAACCATTTAAAATCTAAAACTAATATCCTTTTAATAATTATTAAGTTATATCATTGTAAAACAAGTTTGATTTTATGTCAAGATAAATAAGATTTCTAAAATTTGCCCAATTTTATAAGCACCCTCATCCTTTTCATCATTTCAAGATAAAATTCAATATTGTTTAGAGTAGAAAGACGTAGCGCGAGAGGGTCTTGAACCTTAAATAAGTGATGTAAATATGCCTTTGAATAAATATTTAGCTCTTCTATTTTTGAGTCCTTATTAATCAAACTCTTGTCATTAGCAAATTTTGCATTTGTTATATTTATTGTTTTATAAAAATCTTTGTTTAAATTATCGCTTTTAAAAAAATACATTCTTCCATGTCTTGCCTCACGAGATGGAATAACACAATCAAACATATCAACACCATTTTTTACAGCTTCAATAATATTTTCTGGATATCCTACGCCCATTAAATACCTTGGACTTTTCTCTGGCATTTCTTTTGTTATGTGAGATAAGACCTCATACATTTCTTCATTTGTCTCTCCCACCGCAAGTCCTCCTATTGCATATCCGTCAAAACCAATTTCAACTAATTCTTTCAAGCTTCTAGATCTTAACTCCTTGCTTAACCCGCCTTGAACTATCGCAAAAAGTAAATTTTTATTTTTTGGATCAAGGCGTTTCTTTGCTTTTTTACATTTATCTGCCCAGAGACTTGTTATCTCCAAGGCTTTCTCAAGCTTCTTTCTGTCGGACTTTGAGTCCATACAAACATCTAGCACCATTTGGATATCAGAGTCCAACACGTTTTGAGTTCTCATAACTGATTCTGGCGTAAAAAAATGACGTGACCCATCATAGGTGGATTGAAACTCAACGCCATTTATCATTAGCTTTCTTATCTTGGAAAGAGAAAAAACTTGAAATCCTCCCGAATCAGTAAGAATAGATTTTTTGTAGTTCATAAAATTTCCTACTGATCCAAACTTTTTTATTACATCAAGTCCTGGTTTAAGATATAAATGATAAGTGTTTCCTAAAATAATATCTGGATTTAATTTTTCTATATCTTTATAACTGAGAGATTTTATTACACCTCGTGTTGCAATTGGCATAAAAACAGGCGTGTGTATTTCGCCTGATTTTGTTTTAAGTATCCCAAGTCTTGCTCTACTAATTTTTGATTTTTTTAAAATTTTGTACATATTTTAATCAACAACTTTTCCTTTTGGAGAAGCCTTCTTGTCCGAAAAACATTCTGTTGTTAGTGGATTCTTTTTTATTATCACTTGAGCTCCAGAAAATACATCTGTTCCCGAAAAATAGACAATTGATGTAAGTGCTGCAAATTTGCCCTTATCTCCCTTAACCGGAGTTACCATCAAATTAAAATTGATGCTATTGTCTTTGTTTTTATCTGTACTTGTCACCTGCCAAGTCAATAATCTACTAGCATCATCAAATGCTATATTTTGACCATTTTGCACTCCAATATCCTCAAAATCAACATTTCCAGGAAGCGTTGTTTTTATCACAACATCTTTTAACCCATTTAACTTAGAACTGAACTTCCAAGTCGCTCTATAGCCAGTTAATTCTCCCACCATTGGTGGCAGTGGTCCAGAACCAAGCTGGGCACCTGATTCATCATAATACCTACAATCACTAAAAAAATCAACCGGCGTATTAATCTTGCTATTTATTATATTTGATTGAACCTGACTTGAAGCATTTTCTCCATAATACAATGAAGAAATTGAACTGATTGTATAATTATTTTTATCAATAAAATCATTTTTAAAGCCTAATATTTTTATTTTAAATCCGAGCCTTGCTTCTTGTCCTGGCTTGATAGAAGATAGTGCGGGAATAGAATTTTCATCCCAAGTTATTGTTTTGTTTTCCTTATCTATAACCGCGTTGTAATTATCATAAATAGAATCAAAATCAATATATGGCGAATCTATTTTGGTTGATATTTTTACATTATCTATAGTTTCTTTTCCAGAATTTTTATAAAGTATTTGATAATTTAGCTCATCACCAAAATTATATGCCTCATCTGTAAATTTCTCATTTAATAAAATTTTTAGATTAATTTTATTTGCTAATAAATTAATTTGTTTTTCTATTTCTTTGTATGGAAGCCAGCTAGAATTATCATTACCATTTATTGATATTTCTTGTGCCAGCGACCTTATTTCTAAAATTGCTTTAATACTAGATGAGCTACTTATATCAGAATTAAAAAATCCAGACATAGTAATATTTTTTTCTTCATTACTTTTCAGATTCTCAATAGCCCAAATATTATCCGAAACAAACTTGGCATCTCCACCAGTTTCAATTGGAATAAAATTATCACCATACTCTAGTCTTATACGAAAATTGTCCAATGCACTTGCTGAAATATTTTTGTAATTTATTTTATAGTCTGTTTTATTATTACTCTCTATTTGATCAGGGGCGGTAAGTGAAAAGTTCATCAAAGTATCTGAAATAGAAATTTCTTTTGACGACTTAACTTCTAATATAGAATTAAAATTAGTTGGCTCATAATACAGTGTTACATCAATTGGAAATTTCTGATCTTTCTCTCCAATGATCTGAGCATACAAAACTATTTCTCCTGATTGATTTGGCCTTAAATCCTTGAGCTTCCAAACATTAAAAGATAATGTACTAGCACTAGGATCTGCTTTTATATAATAGAATCCTTTTGGATAATTGATTCTTAATTCTACATTTCTAACTTTGATATTTTGATTATTAGAATATTTTATTCTTATTTTTGCCTGACTCCCAGAAACAAAACTGTCGTCTGATTGAATTTGCATTACAACGCCCTCCCCTTCAACAATTTTTGTATTATTTAAATAAACTATTGTAAAAAATACACCTGCAAAAATTATAAGAAAAACTAAAAAGGAAATCAGTTTTCCTTTGCTTTTTTTGGGCTTTTCAAAATTTTCTAAGCTTGTTTTATTTTTCCAAATATTGTCTATATCTTCTGTAAAATTAACCCTATCTTTATTAAAATCCCTTATATTTTCAGTCTTTTTTCTTATTGGAATACGGGGTTTTATATCATAATTCTTTCTCTGGGTTTTTTCTATTTTAATAACATTAACACCCTCACTTAAGTTTGGCTTAGAATCTCGAAGATTTAATACATTTTTGTCTACCATTTGATTAACTAAAACTATTTAATTTGCGCTCTAAAATAGATTCAAAATAATGTCTCAACCATTTTTTAATTAAAATTAAATCATGCTTCTCTATATCTAATTTTAGCATGAGCTCAATGTTTTTTAAATAGTCATTTTCAGAAAATGCATTTAATTCATTGCCAAATTTTTCTATACCAAAAAAATTATTTGGCATAAACCCAAAGTGCTTTAAAATTGAAAAAAAATAGACTATTTGAAGTTTTAGTTTATCTATTAATTCCCTGTGTGATATGAAGTCTTCTAGAAATATTATTGTATCATTGTATAAATCTAACTCATGGGAGTCTTGTTTTAGAAAACCTAGCAAAATTTCAGACACCTGCGAAAAAAACTTATAATCAACATTATCAGAAAAATCTGCGCAGTAGCTTTTTAAAGTTTTTACTTGAGCAACTTTATCAATATCAGAGCCTCTGGCAAGCATAAAAATACATACATTTCCTGGCATCAGAAATCCGGACAACTTGCTCTTAGCGCTAGAAACTGACTTTGCAACCGCCACCACAAGACCTCTATCATAGGAAAAAATATTATAAAGTTTATCTTCATTTCTTATTTTCTTTGACTGCAAAATAATTCCTTGAGTTATGTATTCCATGGGGAGGGGTTAGAAGGTTAGAAAATTAGAAAAGTTAGAATGGTTAGGAAGTTAAAAGGGTTAGGAATTGAAATTTGATTATTGCGTATTGGTTATTTTCTGAGGCTTATTGTGAGACTAAAATCGTTGATCTTCACCTCTTTGCTTATAATCAAATCGTTGTGAGATTCTTCAAAAATAAACTCTTTAGCAAGAACATCTTTCTTGAGTGACTCTAAATTGTCTTTAATAAGTTGAACAAAATTATTGTTCACATTATTTATATAAACTATTACTTCATCCTTTGGGGTAAGAGAAACTTCTTTTCTAAGAGAATTAATATTTCTTACAAATTCTCTTAAGTCTCCTTTGTCTTTTAGCTCTGGCGTTATCTCTTTGTGAAGATAAACTTCTTTTACTTCCTTATCAAAACTAACAGACTCTACATTTACCTCGTCTTTTATAATATCCTCAATTTCTTTACTTAGCGCTTTCTCTCCCATTCCATAATTAACATATGATAATATTTGTCTTACCTTAATTCCTTCTAAATCTCTTTCTTTATGAGTTTTTTCTACGATTAATCTTGCTCTTTGCATATCAAATAATAGCTTTTCTTCATCTTTGCTTAGTTTTTCAGAAACTGGCCAGTCTAATAAATGAACCGACTCCTCTTTTCCAAAAGTTTCTTTATATAGACTCTCTGCGGTAAAAGGAATAAATGGTGCAATTATTTTACTAAATTCTAATAGCACCAAGTTCATAGTCTTTGGAGCACTCTCATCGCCATCTTTGAATCTGTCTCTTGATCTTCGCAAATACCATGTTGAAAGCTCTAATATAAAATCAGAAATAAAATCAGATGCTTTTTTGAGATCATATAAATCTAATGCGCTTGTAACGTTTATCTTTAGTTCTTTTAATTTAACAATTATCCACTTATCCAATATACTAACGCTCTCAACATAGTCTACATCACTTTCTTTTTTGTACATATTATAAAAAGATACGATATTTGATAGTGTCAAAAAGTATCTTGCATAAGTACCACTTAAATCTTTTTCACTAAAACACAAATCTCCCCCACGAACAACTGGTGAACTAAGAAGATAAAACCTCAAAACATCTGCGCAGTATTTCTTAATCAGGGCAACTGGTTCTGGATAATTCTTCAAGCGCTTTGACATTTTCTTTCCATCTTCTGCAAGGACCATTCCATTTACTACGACATTTAAGAAAGCGGGCTTGTTAAATAACGCCGTGCCAAGCACCATAAGCGTATAGAACCAACCACGTGTCTGATCTTGTCCTTCTGCTATAAACTGAGCTGGAAAATTATCTTCAAACCATTTTTTATTCTCAAATGGGTAATGAACTGACGCATAAGGCATAGAGCCTGACTCAAACCAGCAGTCAAATACTTCTGGAATTCTATCAGTCACACCACCACATTTTGAACAATTTATTTTGATATTATCTATAAAATGCTTATGTAAATCATCTATTTTTTGCCCACTTGCCATCTCTAACTCCTCTTTTGAGCCACAAACAATTACTTCACCGCAAGAACACTTCCAAACAGGAATTGGTGTTCCCCAAAAACGATTACGAGATATTGACCAATCTCTTGCGCCTTCAAGCCATTTACCAAACCTTCCCTCTTTGAAACTATCTGGAATCCAATTTGTTTTTTGATTTGCTTTGACTAAGTTATCTTTGATTTTTGTAACTTCCACAAACCAAGATCCTGTCGCATAATTTAGCAGTGGTGAGTCACATCTCCAGCAATGTGGATATGAGTGCTCATATTTTTCTTTTGAAAAAACAAGGCCTTTGAGAGATAAATATTTAAGTATTTCTATATCAGCGCTTTGATGATCATCTTTTTTCTTTACATCAATACCTGCGAAATCAACTACATCACTAGTAAATTTTCCCTCAGGAGATACATGCTGGATAAATGGTAAATGTTTTTCTTTTGCAAGATTCATATCATCTTCACCAAACGCAGGTGCAATATGAACTATTCCCGTTCCATCTTCTGTTGTTACAAAATCAGCTGAATAAATCTTATAAATATTTTCATAGTTATCTAATTTTTTATCCACAAAATAATCAAACAACGGTTTGTATGATTTTCCAACTAGCTTTTTACCTTTAAATTCTTCAATTATTTCTCCACTTTCAAAATTATTTTTCAAAGACTCATATCTTTCCTTTGCAATAATATAGCTTAAGTCATTTAATTTTATTTTTATGTATTGTATTTTTTCACTAACAGCAAGTGCAACATTTCCGGGAAGTGTCCATGGAGTTGTAGTCCATGCTAATACAAATGTTCCGGGCTCGTCAATAAGCTCAAATTTTGCAGTGACTGAAATATCTTTTATATCTTTATATCCTTGAGCAACTTCAAAGTTTGATAATGTTGTGCCACACCTTGGACAAATATGCATAGACTTGTAGCCTTCATATATAAGTCCTTTTTTGTAGAGTTCTTTAAAGACCCACCACACAGATTCCATGTAATTTATATCCATTGTCTTGTAGTCATCTTCCATATCAACGAAGCGGCCAATCATAGGAACAAATTTTCTCCACTGGTCTGCATATTTCATCACACTGGTTCTGCATAGCTCATTAAATTGCGAAATAGAGTATTTGTCCAAAATTTCCTTTTTTCCATTTAATCCCAATTCTTTTTCAACTTCATTTTCAACTGGCAAGCCATGACAATCCCAGCCCCATTTTCTTCGAACATTATATCCATTCATTGTCTTATAGCGTGGTATGACATCTTTTATAACTGATGCAACAATGTGTCCATAATGAGGAAGACCATTTGCAAAAGGAGGCCCATCATAAAAAGAAAAATCGCCCTTTTTGCCCCTGTTTAAGGACTTTTTGAAGATTTCATTGCTTTCCCAAAAATTCAAAATTTCCTGCTCTTTTTGAAACAATTTTGATTCTTGACTATTTTCAGTATCTTTGTTTTTTTCAGACATAAAATTAAAATATAAGTGATTATTGGCTTATTTTACTATATTTAGAAATAAAATCAACTAAAACAACAATGATCTAATATACTCAAAAACGCCTCTATCTGGTCTTTTTGCATTTCTTGAAATAACCCTTGTTCTATTTCTCATTTCTTGCTTCATCCAATCAAAGTTTTGACACCTTGAATAATTTAGCATTTGTTTTGTTTCATTTTTTTTCATACGTTTAGTGTTTAGTGTTTAGTATTTAGTATTTAGTGTTTAGATCGATTCTAAATTCTAATTACCAAAAACCAAAATCTATTATTTATTTTTAAAATGACTTTTTATTTCTTGTATTGTCCATCTTTTTTGACTTTGCAATTTTTCTATTTCTTTGACTTTTTGAAGGGCTTTATTTTTTTCATACAAACGATACCCGCCTTGAGTATATGAGTCGGGCTTTAATAATCCCATCTGTGTATAAAAATGAATGGTCGAAGGTAACCTATTTAATTCAACTGCTAGCTCTCCTATTTTTAATAAGCTCATATATTAAAATAAACATTTATAAAAGTAGATCCTGAACAAAGTTGAAGGATCGATGATAATCTATCAATTTCAGTTGCAAGTTCTCCAATCTTTAATAACATGTGGTTAGCGGATCAGCTACGTAGTGAGAAACTGCATAGCTTTAATATTTATTTATTTAACTGAGCAACTAAGCAGCCAAGTGGCTAACCACTTTTCCACAGTCCTCTCTGTATTAATTATATATTAAATTTTACTAAGTGTGAAGTATAGAGCGTCACTTCATACTTCATAGTTTAGTATAAATTAAAATATCACCCCTCACCCTACCCTCTCCCAAAGCGGGAGAGGAAAAAATGCTTTGATATTTTTTAATTTTAAAGAAACAAAAAACCCAGCTCTAAGATAGAACTGGGTTTTGTAAAAAGTAAACTTTATTTTACTGTTGCTTTTTGATCTTCTAAATATTTTTCAATTGCCTTTACAACCTTACCATCGTTCTTTAGATCTTCTATAAACAATACGTGGTCTCTATTGATTTTCATTTCGTCTTTTGGACCATGGAGCTCATTGCCAAGCTTTACAAGTGAAAGCTCACCTTGTTGTTGATCAGATGCTGGAGTTCCATCTGGTTGCAATGCTTGAGTAACTTGAAGATAATAAATATTCTTCACAGTAATCGTATTACTACTCATACTTGATGCTTGACCAAAATAAACTTGCCCATTTGATAAAAATACTGCCTGCCAATCTCCACTATTTTTATCAAGTCCTAGAATGTTTAGTTTTGTCATCTTTGAAATACCATAAAGACCTGCAAAGATTACAAAAACTACTACAACTAGAACAACTATCCATCTTATAAAAGATGGCTTTTTTTTATCAGAAACTATTGGTTTTTCTAGTTCCATTTCTGAAACTGAATTTGTTTCTGATCCAAATTTTCTGTCCATATTTTTGTCCTTTCTTATTATTTATATCCTATTGGATTATACGCTAATTATAACATTTTTTATTGATTTTTAAAAGATTTTATATACATACATTTTTGGCTTGTTTGATTGAAAATACTAATACGAATGTGTATATACAAATATACCCGTCTCGCGTCGGCGAGCCGAGGCGGACGAATGATGCTAATGATACTAATACGAATGGAGGTTAGATGGTTAGGGTGGTTAGGGTGGTTAGAGTGGTTAGTGGGGTTAGAGTGGTTAGTGGGGTTAAAGTGGTTAGGGTGGCTGGGGTTTCTAACCTTTCTAACTTTTCTAACCTCACTAACCCTACCAGTCTAATTAAAATTCAATGCTCCTCCGCTATACAATGTCTTAACCTGATCTTGGGTAAGTGCATAATTAAATATTTTTACATCGTCAATTTGACCGTCATAACGAGATTGTCCTATTTGTAATGCCGTATCAGTATTAAACAGGAGACCCATTGCAGTTGTTCTTTCTACATCTAACACTCCATCTACATAAAGTTTTACATTTTGTCCACTACGCACAAAACTTACATGATGAAAATTATTATCATTGACTGTTTTAGTTCCTTCTGCATATTCTACTGATGATCCGTTTGAAGAAATAAGAAGACTTATATAGTTTTGATTTGCTCTTACTATATAAGCCCAAACTCTTTTGTTGCTAGCAGAATCCCACCTATCAATAAAATATCTATTTGAAGCTGAAACACCCGAAAACTTTACCCACACACTTACTGTAAAATTATCTTGCATACGCAAACTTGTATCATTTCCACAATTAACAAAATCATCTGTTCCGTCAAAGTTTAAACCTGAATTATATTTTCCTACACTTCCATTGTACCATGCGTGATTTGTGACACGATTTTTGCAAATTCCAAGTGCTGTTTGAGAACCGCCAGCGCCGATTGTGATTGTTCCGTTATTTAAATTTTCTGATTCATCGTGAACAGTCGCGCCAGAACACTCATCAAATTTATAATGAGCAATCGGCGCCCCATTATTATAATCCCAAGCAACTTGAGATTGTGTACGTGCATAATTATAAACTTTTACATCATCAATTAAACCTTTAAAATACCCCCAACCATATCCCAATTTCGCGGTAATTGGAGAATTTAAATGACTAGTCCACCAAGTTCCTGAGTTTGTCCCAGACAATGTCTTTAGTTGTCCATTTATATATAGCTTTACGGAACTTCCATCCTGAACCCAAGAAAAATAAAGCCATTTGTTTGTAAAATCTCCTAAATTATCTAAATCATAATAAGCATAAACTTTTACAACATTCTCATCTTCTATTACCAAATCGATCATGTTATTAGAGGCGATATAATTTCTTATATAATCTGTGGTTTCAGTTTCATAAATATAAAAAACCGTATGACTTATATCCTTGGTTGGGAGATACAGCCAATACGATATGGTTCCATTTGAAGAGACCAAGCCACTAGAACTGGTCTTCGTGGTAGAATCATTTATCCCATCAAAACTCATTGCATTTCCAATTTTTCCCCTTGCAAAAGTAGCGCCACTTATTGTTGCATCATTTCCATTTCCACTTGTATCATATGCGACTGTGCCTGACTTTTTTTCAAATTTATATTCTAGAGATGGTGACACACAATAACTCATATCTCCTGGCACGCAATACTCTGCGCTTGCACTTGTAGTTGTTCCAGTAGAACCCATCACTATCGCCATTCCGTTATTATAATCTACTTTTACCTGGTCTTGTGATAGGGCGTAATTATAAATTTTTACTTCATCAATTGAACCAGTGAAAAATGTTGTTGCCAAATCTCCCCTGGCTCCTATTTTGACACTACCCACGCCTCCATAATTACTTACAGTAGATGATATGCCAATATATTTACTATCAACATAAGCACTGTAATTTGCCTCTGATTGATCCCACACCAACATCAAATGATGCCATAAGCCATCATTTATAGTCGAATACGTTCCTAATTGAACACCTCTAAACCAAAAAATAGATCCTCCGCTGTGAAAAGGAAAAAACCAATCTGACGCATATGGAGAGATGGCGTGTGATTGCGCAACAACATAACTAGTTGATACTCCATTTGGAATTTTTATCCATGCTGATGCAGAAAAATCACCTGCAGATAAATTATCAGAAAAATCAGTATCAACATAATTATTACTACCGCTAAAAACAAGAGCTTTCCCAAATTTCCCATCATTTGTCCATGTTGCCTTTATACTTCCATTATTTGTAGTTGATACATAATTATATGCCGTTTCACCATATCCTTCATTAAAATTATAATACAAAATTGGTGGAGTAAGTATTTCCCCAGAGCCAACTCCTAATGCAGAGCCTATTCCTGTTGCTGAAGATACACCTGATTTACCAGCTACATAATCTGCCTTTACCTGAGATGCTGTGCGAGGATAAGAATAAATTTTTAGCTCATCAAGTAGTCCAGACATAAAATTACCCTGTCTATAGCGTCTTCCTAAATACATTTCTGAACTTGCACCCATATCTCTTACATCACCATCGTATTTAGTTAAAAGCTTCCCGTCTAAATAAACTTTTAAAGCATCTCGTTGTTCTCCGCTCGGAATCTTTACCAGCGTGATATTATACCATCTACCTGAATCAACTTTTTGATGATACCGCCTAACCATTTCTTCTCTATCGCCATAAGAAATATCAATGCTATCACGTCTTATTTTGATAAAACTACCTCTGCCATCCATATCAAGTAAGGCACTTCCATCTTCAGCAATCTCTTGTAAATTGAACCACAAAGAAATCGTATGAGTATAATCATTAGAAATAGAGCTTGGAATAATAACCTCAGCTCGCTCATCACCGCTAAAACGCAAAGCGCTCCTAACAATTCCTTTACCACTATATCCCACGGGTCCATTAATTTTCCCTGTAAATCCATGCCCACTTGAATCATAAACTTTCTCACTACTGCCTTCATCAAATTTATAATATGCTGTTGGCCCAAGAGACTCTTCTTCGCTACTAAAACTTCCTATAGAAACATTAGAAAAAATCAAATCGTTTTCTCTTATATAAATATTTTCTATCTTTGAAACCATATTTAAATCATTACAAGACAATCCTATAGCTGGCCCGCTTAATGATGTTCTATTTACTCTTCTACTTATTAATTCAAAAGATCTTTCACTCGTTCCATTATATATAGCGAAATTTTCTGGTTCTTTATCACATCTTGTAAGTGGAGGAATTACAAAAGGAGATGTTGCACAAGACAAAACACAGCCCTGAACAACATCGGTGCCAACACTAAAAGACTGCAAATTACTGTTTGTTCTCTGTTCTCCATAATTTCCAGTTCCATCCATTGACCAACAATAAGACAAACCACTATTTAAACTATGCTTTGCCCTTACACTATCCCATTGAATAGAGCTTGTAACCTGAACGGTTGCTCCTGAATCATTGCTATCACATCCAATATCTTGATGGGTAAATGTATAAGACGCCCCACCGCTTGAATCTGTTGAACTAGCAATGCTCACATATTTGGTCACAACTGAAGCAACCATTGACGGCTCAACAAGCATCCAACCACCATCATTATTTGTCATATCACAATAAACTTGTTGCTTATCTGAGAAGTCACCATTTGTAAAATCTACCCAATAATTTCCAGAACCACTTGAATTTCCATTTAATAAAATGGACCTGCAACTTAGCGCTGGAAAATCAGCTGTTCCTATTGTTGATTTTCCTGGCTGTGCCATAGGATTTCCATAATACATATATATGCCCGTTCCTGAAATTGGAATATTAGGCATCCTTACCCAAACTTCTATTTTTTCTGGCGCATCATCCTCTATCCAATATGAAAGCAAATTGCCCCTTAAATCTGTAAATCTCAAATCCCGTAAATCACTTTGAATTTTCCCAGATGAAATATCTTCTGATAAATCTAATTCTAAAGCCTTTACCTGAAAGTTGCTAAGAGCAGATCCGCCTGAGTTTTGAATTTCAATTGATTTACGATAAAGCCACGTTTCGTCCCACCAAGAAGCTTCTGCACTTTTGTTTATGCGAAATAAATAAATCAGACCTATAACAATCATAATGCCTATGACTATGGCTGAGATGTAGTATTTGTAATTTGTTTGTTTCATAGTTTCATAGTGCCCCCTCATCCCCTATCTCCCCTCACCCTACCCTCTCCCAAATCAGGGAGAGGGAATAAGGAATAATTATTTATATTGCCTCATCCCCAACCCTTCTCCCAAAACGGGATAAGGGAGAATGCTCTATTTTTTTATTAATTTTTTTATTTTGATTTCTATTTTTTTCAAAACCGACTTTAAATCATATTCAATATCTTCACTATTAATTCTTATAAATTTAATTCCTAAATCCTCTATATTTTTTTGCCTTTCTGCATCTTCTTTTATTTGCCTCAAATGAACTGGACCATCTATTTCAATTGCTAAATTTAGTTCGCTACAATAAAAATCTATTATATAACCACTAATCAAATGTTGTCTTCTAAATTTCAAATTTAAAAATTGCTTAGCTCTTAAACCTTCCCATATCATAGCCTCTGATATTGTTGGCTTTTTTCTAAATTCTCGAGCTATATATATTTTTTCTTGCTTTGTCATAATCGCAGTTCTCCCCTCACCCCACCCTCTCCCAAATCAGGGAGAAGAGCGTTTTATTATTACTGGACATCCTCCCCTCTCCATTTACTGATGGAGAGGGGTTGGGGGTGAGGAAAATTAGTTATTATTTTTATTACTATTTCCGCTTGCTAAATCTCTTCTATAAACATATTCTACTGTAATCGTAAGCTGTGATGGGTCTTCACTTTCTTCTCCTCCGCTCGACACCTGAGTTACTGTCACATGCATTCCGTCTTCACTTGTTAGATTTATATTTAAATTATCTGACTCTATATTTGCATAACCATTTGAACAGTTTCCACCTGATATTGTTGCAAGCTCGCTATTGTTTTTGTCCTCTAATCGAAGCGATATGCTTCCCCCATCACCACATTTATACTGTGCTTTGAGTTTCAAAATCTTGATATCCTCTGCAGGTCTCCACGAGTTTTCACCATTTCCCCAAACGCGAGTATCAACACGTGGCACGTCAACATAAGCAGTTATAGTATCTCTTACTGCTGAGTCAGGCAATATATATGCGACTCCTTCTACATTTAAATCTACTGTATCTCCAGTTTTTCCAACCTGCAACTTGTTTCCATTTGCTGAGATTACACCGTCTGAGCTAAACATAAGTTCTGCAATACCAGATGGCGTTCCACTTGCATTGAGCGATGGTGAGATTACAACTCTTCCAAAAAAGTTCGCAGAGACGTTATCATCAGTCGCGACGACTGTCAAAGTGGTTGATGAAATATTTTGTGACATTGAAAAACTATCAAGAGCAACGTTTTGTGGGCTCATCAAAATATTTCCATTTCCGTTTACTGACATAATTCTCTGACCACCATTTTGAAGTACCCATAGGTCATCATACTGGGCAACATTTCTATTGAAATCATTTAGGACAAGTGCATTTGACCCTACAACTTTTCCATAATTATCATGACTTGTTGTAAGTTTGGTGCCATTTCCTAAATCAAAGCTTAAATTATTTCCTGAGTATAAATTATATGAAGATGTGATAAGTGAAACTGCATTTGTTGTATCAACATATTCTGATGAATTTAAAATATCTCCAGTAAGTGCTGTAGTTTTAATATCAGAATAATTTGAAGACAAACGAGAAGCAGAAATATCAATATGACTTAGCATTCTTGCAGAAGATGTTGCACTCCAATTTTCATCATACAAACTCCAATTTATAGCAATGTCAACATTTTTTGTTTCTATTGAGTTAAATTTCAAATCAACAAGTGACGCACTTGATGTTGACCCAGTTGCTAAATTTTCATTATCAAATCCTGAAACAATCTTTATAGCTGATGAGCTTGCAGTAGCCATTGCAAAATCTGATTTATTATAATCTATTAATACATTTGTTAGGTCAAAACTAAATTTATCAGAGTCAGTGCTTGACGCAGTAATTGTAATTACTTCTTGACCAATTTCATCGCCATAATTTGCAATTGTCATATTTGAAACAGATGATTTGCTAGATGCTATTAATGCTGAATGATTAATCTGAGTAATTCTTGTATTTTCACGACCCGATCCAACGATATCAACATAAGGTTTGAGAATAACTTGTTCATTATATATCCCTGGCTTTACAGTAATAAGCCAACGATTGTTTGCGCTGTTTAATTTTATCTTTGATAATGCCTCGCTAATACTTGTATAATCTCCGCCCTGTTTTGCAACTACAACTTCATTTTGTCTATCATTTGAAATAGCAAGTATTGAAGATTCATTTGTCTTTGCAACTGATAATAAAACTTTGTTCTCATCACTTCTAATACTTGTTACAAGAATCTCACCATTTGAATCTATGTAAATATAATTTTCAACATTTGGTAAAAGCATAACTTGTCTAGCTGGTTTTGTTGAAACATAAACTCCATTTATATAAGCTTCGCCAGATGACAATGTTGCTACAAGTGAATTTTGAGTACTTGTTGATTCCAACATAAATCCATCAATTACATAATGAGCAAGTTTGTTTCCATTTCCTGTGAAATCAATAAATGTTCCAAGATTTTCAAAGGTTTCAAATTTATCATTGGTGCTTAATAATTTTCCATTTTCACCAATATTTATATCAACTAATAATCCTTTGAAAATATTACCACTTGATGTAATGATTCCGTTTAGAGTTGCAATAGCTTGACCCGAGACATTTTGGATATTATTGTTCATCACAATCATATCGTTGTCGGATGCAAAATTTACAATACCTTGATTCATTGAACCAATAAATTCATTTTCTGAAATTACAGGATTAATATTACTTGCTGTTGTATTTTCAATATTTATTCCCGTAGCACCACTCACCTCAGATATTATTCTATTGTTGTTTATCACTGGACTTGATCCTAAAATAGATACGACTGAGACATTGCTTACTGAGCCAGTTGACTTTAGAGAACAATTTTCAATTCTTGAATTGTTTGCACCTATTACTGCTGGTGCACTACTGCCAATAATTATTGTATTAGAACTATTTTCACAAACTACATCAACATAAGGCTTTAGAGTAATTGTTTCACTATATTCACCAGCTTTTATATTTATTACATATCTCTTTGATTCACTACTGTCTGTAATTGATGACATAGCGCTTAAAATATTTTCAAAGTCTCCGCCTGATTTTGCGACTTCTATTGTTATGCCATGATTATTGAAATATCCAATTTGAACACTAATTGCAATTTGATCATGACCACCTTCCATATCTTCCATTGCGATACCAATAACTCCTGCACCCAGCTTACTTGCTTTTTGTGCTTTTCCAATTTCATTTGAAGTAGTCAAATAATCACCCTTCTTGATAAGTCCATTTGAAGCTGTGACATTTACAAGACTTGCTCCCATTGTAACTATTGGCTTACCAGTCTCACTATTTCCAGAAATAAATGCAGGCTTCTCTGCTATTATTCCCAAAATATTTGAACTATTTGCGCGGTCAGAAAGTTTTACACTATTGCTATCACCGAGAACAACTACATCACCATACTCAAAGTTTGAGTCCGCAAGTTCCATCATCTGGGCATAACCTGAATTTGATGATTTGAAAGATCCACTAGAATAAATATCGCCGATTACAAGTAAGTCACCCAAGAACTCTGCATTTCCTTTGACACTCAAAGTGCCATCTACAAACATATCTCCACCAACTCCAATATCACCCTTAACAAATAAATCGTCACCCGTCATATTGAACTCAGTCCATGACAATACTGGCACCTCTGCCCCTACTAATACATTGTCACCAAAGTAAGATTTGCCACCAAGATTGTCAACAAAGATTGCCCAGTTGGTTGTAGATGCACTATTTAGATTTATGTATTGACCAATTTGAGTTCCAGCTTTTGAGTCACTAGCTGAGACAATATAAGATCCATAATTTACATCCACTGAATCAGATGTTTGAAGCTCTGTGTAATTTCCAAATGCTGTTTGAGCCTTTCCGTCTAGCGCTGTAGATAGTTTATTGTAAATTGAATATCCCGTTGCATTTTCTCCTGTTACGTAAATATCATTAAAATCGCCAAAGCCATAACTATCTACACTTTGAAGATTTACTTGATAAAGATTTCCTATTGAATCAGCGTTTCTAATAAAATCCCAAACATTTGTTTTGTAATCAGATCCTTTTAGCCTATTTATTTCATCTGCCAAAATTGCAACAGTATCACTTGTTTGATCGAGCGAATCATAAACAATATCCAACGAATTGTTTATAATACTTTCTGTAGTGCTTGCAAAATTATAGTTTGAAATTGCACCTGAGATCATAATTGCAACCTCATCTTCCATTTCCATATTTGCAATTCTATCTGTAATTTGATTTTCAATTTGCTCCACTGTTAATGATTTGTTTCTTCTTGATATAAGCACATTTATAGATCCAGAATCAGAGCTAAGTGATTCAAGTGCAATACCAACTGTTGAATCACCTGGATTTGCTTTCATCAAATATCCAGACCGTGATGCTGATGTAAGCGAATCGCCTGGGTTTATATTTCCATTTTCATTTATAACATATGCAGGAATTTGACCAAGAAGAGCTATCATTTTATAGTTTGGATTGTTTTCATATTCTTCTTTCCCGTTTCCAAGCATTGCTGGTTTTGTTGAGACAATTCCAATAATATTTGTGTCACTTAATCTTGTGCATCTTGCTACTGAATTGTTTCTGGTGACATCAATACAAACTGCTTCACCAGATACTAAATCAGTATTATTTGTGTAAAAATATTCTGCATAATCAGCAGCGGGAGAGGTAAATGATCCATCTGCTGTGACATTTCCATCTGCTGTTACTTTAAAAATATTTGCTCCACCCCCTGACGTTGATGTTGAAATTGCAAACATAGCGACAGTAGGAGTTGATGTGGCATTATATATTTGCAAAAATGCACTTGGAGTAGTCGTGCCAACTCCTAACTTTCCATTTACTGTAATTGTTCCTGCGGTAGTTCCCGATAAATACGCAGTTGAATTAAAATATACATTATCACTATAAGTATTTAACCAATAAGCAGATGATGAGCCAAGATTATATGTGCTATCAGCATTTGTATACATATGATTACTTGTGACATTTCCACTTACTACCACTGATCCAGAAACCGTTCCACCAGATACTTGTAAATATCTATCATCATGAGTATGAGTGGATGTAACTGCAAGTCCAATTTTTGTATCAATGTCTTCTAGTCGTAGATCAAGTGAAGCAAATATTCCATACGTAGCAGAACTCCTTGCTTGGATGACTTCTGTTTCAACAGTGTTTGACCCCTCACCCGCCCAAGTATCCCCATCAAAAGCAGTGACAGTAATTCCTTTTATAATAGGTGTAGTTCCAACTCCTGCAGTCATCACGGCTTTTGCTTTTACTTGCTTTCCAATATTTGTAAACTCCCACAAAACATTTGGCGTGACAGGCCCCTCCCAATTGACTCCGTTATCAGCAGATAAATACCAATCTATGGCATTTCCAGTTCCGACAACACTATTATCAATTAATTTTGCACTTGTGATATCATTTGCTGAATTAATAATCACGTTTGTTTCAAAAATACTACTCGTATCAAATATAAGTTGACTCTTATAAACATCTGCCAAACTATAAAAAGAAAAATAATAATATCCATTATAATAAAGTGGGGTCAAATTATATCCTGAACTTACACCCTCTCCCGTAACCTTAAAGTCACTTGATATAACAAAATAATCATCTACATTTAAATCATATACAAGATACCCCGAGGGAGACATACCAGCATATGATCCCAACCAAATTTGATTACCAATTTTTCTTATTGAAGTATATCTTGACGCCGTACTAATACCAAGTTCTTCATCTGTTCTATGAAACTCTTGCCAACCATTTGCTTTTGAAAGTTTTTGCCAAGAATTAGCGCCTGAAAGCCAAACAATATCTGAATCATCTGGATCTTGCCAAGAAGCATAAATCGTATTCGTATAATTGTATAATCCTTGAGGACCATTTGCATAATATCTTTTTGTAAGAGTATCTGTATCCATGTTCCAGATATAAAAACCTGAAATATTAGAAATATACAATTCATTTCCATTGGCTATCACATCAGTATAATTAGTTTGTGGTAAACCACTAGCACTACCATAATCTGTAAATGTTCCACTTGCTACATTAAAAACTTGCATATAATTTCCACTTGGAAATAAGTATACTTTATTATTATAATAATACATTACATTTCCGACGCCAGATCCTATAGAATTAGATTTAAGACCGTGTGCTGTTGTATAAGTTGTTATTGTGTTTGCATCAACGTCTATTTTTACAAGTCCCGGCGCACCAGAATACATACCTACATAAATATCATTTCTATCGTAATCATACGCTATGCTTGAAAAATTATTTATAGTAAGAGCTGGGACAGAGGTGGTATTCCATTGATTGGCAATGGACTCTGTATCAAGATCAAGCACTTTTACTCCATATCCATAAGTTGCCATATATAATTTATTTCCATAAATAATATTTCCCGACAAAGCTCTCATGCTATCACCATATCCATAATTAATATCAATTTTTGATATAGGACTTAGATCGTTTTGTATTGTTCCTATTTGAGTATTGTATGCTGCTGTTGTATTTGATGTATTAACACTCGTAGCTGTTCTAAAATCATCAGAGAACAAAGACGCATTGCTCATTATAGAAGAATAGTTTGCTGTTATGGCGTTAAATCTGTCATTTAATGTGCTATAAGTGCTTCTTCCCTCCACCACCTCATCAACTCGATCTCCAGAAATATTTCCAAGAGAATCAACCACAGTAGTGTTTCCTACTGCAAATCCGTTTGAACTTGTAACTGTTCCTCCGACGCTTATACTTGTATTAAAATTCACTACAGTATCTGCCATTATCATCCCATCACCGTCAAATTGCATATTTCCGTTTACGACTAGTGCTTGTTGTGGAGTCGTGGTTCCTATTCCAAAATATCCGCCGTCTGTCATTACAAATTGCGCAACACCATTTCCACTAGGATTAAATGATAAATAATCATTAGTTGTGTCATAACCAAGTAGTGCATAATTTCCTGCTGTTCCAATATTTATACTATTTGGTCCGAGATATAAATCCTTCCATCTGTTGGTATCTGATCCAAGAGTATAAGTGTTATCTACTGACGGTAAAATATTTCCTGTAAATGTTGCAGTTCCACCAACTGACAAATTGCCAACCGTTGAAATATCACCTGTTAATGCAGTAATAGTTGCCACACCACCGACTGATAAATCACCTGAGAATAAAGAACTTCCAGATGACGAAATTTTTAATCCTGTATTTCCATAATAATAAGCATCATCACCAGAATCATAAACAGCTATATAAGAGTCATTATCTTTATTTATTATTCCTATCTCATCATTTATGGCACCCGAACTCAAAGCTAAATTCCCCTGTGTACCACTAACCATCACTTCGTTTGTAAACAAACCATTCCCAGATTGTGTGATAGTTGCGAATCCTCCAACTGATAAATTATTTGAGAATAATGAATTACTATTTACTCCATCTACAAGCAAGGCCCCATTGCCATAAGTATAAGTATTATCTGTTAAATTCATCTCAGCTAAAATCTGATCTCCATTACCAGAATATAGACCAACCGTATTATCTCCATCATCCCAATAATCTCCTATATATAATCCGTCTGTACCTTCTGACATAATACCTACTATATTTCCAGTTGGACTGATTGTTAGATTTCCAGATCCGTCTGTTTCAAACGTTGTATAGTTTAAAGAATCATAGCCCAGCGTAAATTGAGGTAAGGTTGAATTTATAACATGAAGTGCTGATGATGGAGTTGAAGTTCCTATTCCAACATATCCATTTGATGGATTTACATATAATTGATTTGTATTTACTGCAAAAGCACCAGCAACCGTAGTTGAAGCTAATGTACTTGTACCTGTAACATTTAAATTTCCTTGTACTCCAAGATTTCCAGTTGTAGTTGCGTTTGTTATTTGTAAATTTTGTAAGTTGCTAGTTCCCGTTACAAATAAATTACTTGCCAAGGTGCTTGTTCCTCCATTTGGAGTGACACGCAAATCACCAGATGAATCTGTTCCAAATGTTGTGTATTTACTTCCATCATATGCTAACGTAAATTGTTGTGCTGATGTAGATGCTACGTGAAGAGTTGAAGATGGCGTTGTTGTGCCAATACCAATTGTTCCTGAGGCATGTACATAAAGTAATGAATTATTATTATATTTAAAATTAAAATTATTTGATGCTAAATACATACCAATATTTGTAGATGGACTATCAAACCTTGATACTAAGGTTCCATATATCCCAGCAGAAGAACTAATCCCCGTACCACTTAACCAACCATTACTGGAAATACCATATGTAGAATTGGACTCTAAATACTTACCATTATCAAATACAAGCCTACTAATAGTTGTTGTGGCTAATGTACTAGTGCCACCAACACTTAAATTTCCTGATACTACTTGATTACCAGATGTCGTAGCGTTTCCTGAGACTGTTAAAGATGAAATTGTTGTCGTAGCTAAATTGGTGAGTCCTAATACTGCCAAGTTTCCAGTTGTAGTTGCATTTGTTACTTCTAGACTAGCTAATGTTGAAAGTCCTGAAACATTAAGTGCTGATCCAATATAATGAGATCCTGTTGTTGTTACGTTTCCATATAGTAGTGTTGTTCCATTTACTGTAAATGTTGACTCCGGCGTAGTAGTACCTATTCCGACATATCCAGAACTAATATTTACAGACACACCAGCATCATCATCATAACCAGCAAATTTATAAGCCGTTTGAGCTGTATTTACGCCAACTATAAGCTCATCATTAGCGCCATAAAGCATTCCGACCTCTCCGCCTATATTATCATAACCTATTTTTATATTATTATATGTATCTCTATCACCAAAAATTCCACCATTAGCACGTAATTGACCTAAATATTGATCTGATGCATAAATATCCAATGCATATTGTGGGGTAGTTGTTCCTATTCCGACGTTGCCAGATGAACTTTTAAAGGTAATAATCTCACCTATATCTCCCCAAAAAATAAAATCCCTATCAAGCCCCTCATCATTACCCAATGCATAAGCTCCTGGAGAATAAGTATCATAACCAAGAATTCCAAAACCACTATAATCCTTTAATGAGCCTGATATTCTTATACTACCGTTCACCTGCAATTTATCGTTTGGACTATCTGTTCCTATTCCTACATTTCCATTTACTGGATTTACATATAACTGATTTGTATTAACTGCAAAATTTCCTGCGATTGAGGTGCTCGCAAGTGTTGTATTTCCAGTCATTACCAAACTATTTGTTCCTGTTGCATTTGTAAATGCAAGATTTAATATTGTCGATGAACTAAAAGATGCTGAGCCATTTATTATTCCTGTTACTGTTAGGTCGCCTGTGATTGTTGTAGTTGCTAAATTGGTAAATCCTAATACTGCTAAGTTTCCAGTTGTTGTTGCATGTGCTACTTGTAGATTAGCTAATGTTGAAAGTCCTGATACATTAAGTGCGTCAGTTACTGCAAGGCTAGAAATAGTAGTTGTGGCGAGTGTACTAGTACCAACAACTGCTAGTGTTCCTGTAAAGTTTGCAAAGCTAGAAATTGTTTGACCATTTATAAGACCGGAAGTAATTGTTCCAATATTTACAAGATTACCACTTGCATCTATTCTTTGTGTTCCAGAGTCTGCTCCAGTATTTATTCCTGTTGTACCATTTAGTGTTGTTCCTGTAATTGTATTGTTTGTAAGTATGGTTCCAAATCCTGTATTGATAGATCCTGAATTTAATACTCCTACTCCAGTTAAAGATGAATTTACAATATTTGATGGCAGTGTTGTTGTGCTAAACCATGTTGATAATGATAAATACGTTGTAGAGGCTGTAGAGCTTAATAAGTATCCTGCACTTGCATGATTGCCCCATCCATATGCACTATCCCAATATGATGAAGATGCTGTAACTGTATTGTACGTAGTGTTCCATTGTGTTGAATTTCCACCAAGAGCAGAAATAATTCCCGTTGCATCAAATGTTCCTGCAACCGTTGTTGTGGCTAAACTTGTATTTCCAAGCACTACTAAGTTTGTTCCAGTAGCACTACCAAATGTAAAATTAGTAAATGTTGATGAACTACTAATAAATGATCCGTTGATAGTTCCACCTACCGTTAAGTTACCCGATACTACTTGATTACCAGTTGTAGTTGCATCTCCTGAAATTGCAAGGGTGGCAATTGAAGTATCGGCCAACGTCGAAGTTCCGGTTACTACAAATGTATCATCCACTACAACATCTCCTAAATTCGCAGCTGATAATACAAGATCCAAATCAAGATAAGAAGAATTCGTTTGAACATATAGTGATGAATCACTCTTTATATATGACGCTGTGCTGTTTGTAAATATCAAATTGTTTGCAACTGCAACATCTCCAACAGCTTCAAATGATACAGGATTAAACATGCTAATTTGCATATCAGATATTCTCATTGCTTCACTACTTCCTGCCGTGATGCTTATTGTATCATCTTCATATCTATAAAATCCTGTATTAGGATCTCCTACAAATGCGATTGAAGGATTTGTCGAAGAACCATCACTCACTGTTAAAGTTCCTTCTACTACTGCATTACCACTTACATATATTTGAGTTGATGTTGCTACTCCGTCAATTGTAAGTCCTCCGCTTGAAAGTTGAAGTAAATCAGCATTTGCAGATAGTCCAATATTGTTTCCAGCTATTTGTACATTGCCCAATGTGCTTGTTCCTACGACTCTTAAATCGGAATATATGGTTGCGTTTCCAGATACTGCAAGTGTGCCACTTGCTGATAAATTTCCTAGTGTTGTAAGATTTCCGTTTGTAGTTGTTATGGTTGCAAAATTTCCAAGTGATAAAGAATTCCCTGTTTCATATATTGATGAATTTATTGTTGTAGTTGCAGTGTCATATCTTACTAAATAACCAGCAGTTCCAGATCCTGATAATTTATTATTAAATATTAGCCAATCTGAATTTTGAAGTTGCCCAGTATTTACAGCTGATGCTATTGGCATATTAAAAGTATGCGTAAAACCAGATGAGACAATATTGAAAATACTTCCACCAGTTCCCGTTGCAAAAGTTTGAGTAGAAGCTGTAAGACCATTCAAATTAACCAGCGCATTTCCTCCTACTATTGTAGAAGTTGATACCCATTGTGTAGAAGTTCCAGTAGATCTTAGTATCATATCGCTCGACCCCACACTGTCAGTAGAATCTTTGAGTGATCCCAATAAACTAAGTTCTGTGATTGATGTTGTAGCAAGTGTTGAAGTTCCAGAGACATTTAGATTTCCCAATACTACTTGATTGCCAGTTGTTGTTGAGTTTGTTACTTGCAAGTTTTGTAAGTTGCTAGTTCCTGTCACAAATAAATTACTTGAGAGAGTTGTGGTTCCACCATTTGGAGTGACTCTTAAATCACCACTAGCATCTGTTCCAAATGTTGTATATTTTGTTCCGCTATATCCCAATGTAAATTGGGATCCTGATGTATTTACTAAATGAAGAGTTGAGGATGGTGCTGAAGTGCCAATACCCAAGTTACCAGCAATACTCATTAACATTTTTGTACTATTAGCAATCATAAAATTAATACTTCCATTTGGCGCGTTAAGATAAGTGTTTGTAGCTCTAGAAACTAATGCATAATTACTTTGAGACGGAGTAACAGACGAACTCCAAATACTACCCCCGGTAGCATCATATTCACCGAAAATTAATCCTCCACCCGCCGAGCCTTTGATTCGTATTGGGTAATTATTTACACCAAGAATATCAAGTTTATATTCAGGGCTATTTGTTCCAACTCCGATATAACCACTCGTTGAACTTACATATAATTGATCTGTATTAACACTAAAATTTCCTGCAATAGTTGTGCTAGCAAGTGTTGAAGTTCCAAAGACTCTTAATGTTCCACTTGCTGATATACTTCCCAAAGTTCCAAAATCTCCTATTGCAGTAATTGTTGATCGTCCTCCAATTCCTAAAACGCTACCATCTTCATATAATATTGAAGATGCAGATATTGTATTTGCATCAGACCATTTTGTTAAATAATTTGTTGTTCCTGTAATTCCTGTAAAGGCTCCTGTAGCATTTCCCTTTAACATTCCAGTAAGAGTTGTTGTTCCTGTTCCACCGTATGCAACTGCAATAGTATTTCCATTCCAAGTCCCTGATGAAATAGTTCCAAGCGACAAATTTCCACCCAAACTAACATTACCCATTAATTCTATAATTGGAGCTGTTAATGAAATTGTATTTCCTGCAACTTGTCTAATCATTGAATGCGCACCATTTGCAGTTAAGACAATATCTGAATAATCTACGCCAGTCAAAATTGATATATCACCACTTGAATTATTTACTAAATTCAAAGAGTATGGAGATCCACCGTTAGAAGGAACTGTAATATCAACACCGCTAACACCATCAACCTTTACAGTGCTTGACGATTGAACATATAAATTACCAGTTTCAGATATAAGCTTAAGATTACCAGATCCAGTTGTCTTAACATCCACATTTTGATTTATGTCTGTTGAAAAAGTTATTGTATTAGAATTATCTGAAATAACCTTTCGTCCATTTACATAAAGTGAATTTGGACCAACGTGCATTTCAGAAGTATATATGTCTTGAAATTGTGCATCTCTACTTCCCAACACTCTTACAGACACACTTGCAGTAGATCCTGTCATGTCTGGTATTAAATTACCAGCTAATGTTGTTGTTGCCAGCCTTGTATAACCTGTCATTACCAAACTATTTGTTCCTGTTGCATTTGCAAAAACCAAATTATCAATTGTAGATGATGTAAATAATCCTGTTCCAACGACTGTTCCATTTATTGTTAATAATCCATTAATTGTTGTGCTAGCTAAATTTGTAAACCCTAATACTGCTAAGTCTCCAGTTGTAGTTGCATTACCATTTACTATTAAACCAGTCGAGGTAACAACACCATTAATATTTAATCCGTTATTTGAAAGCGTTAAAAGATTTAGATTTCCTGATACTCCAATATTATTTCCTGATATTTGAACATTTCCTAATGTTGATATTCCATTAACTAATAAATTTGAAATAGTTGTAGATGCTAATGTAGTTGTTCCGTTTACCGTTAGGTCTCCTGAAATTATTCCACCTCCTAGTCCTAGATACATTGAACTAGCTGTAGCTACTGTGAGGTAGCCTGCATCATTTGTCCATTGACTAATTGTTGATGTTGCAAAATGTGATACTTGAAGTGTTCCTGAAGCAAGAGTCCAAATTGGATCTGTTTCTGTATATGATGTTAAGTAGCCTGCAAGTGAATGATTGCCCCATCCATATGCACTATCCCAATATGATGAAGATGCCGTAACTGCATTGTAAGTACTATTCCATTGTGTTGAATTTCCGCCAAATGCAGAGATAATTCCTGTTGCATCAAAGCTTCCTGCAACTGATGTGCTAGCTAAATTTGTGTTTCCAAGAACCGCTAAGTTTGTTCCAGTAGCACTGGCAAATATTAAATTAGTAAATGTTGAAGACGTGCTAACAAATGAACCGTTGATAGTGCCAGATACTGTTAAGTTACCCTCCACTACTTGATTGCCGGTTGTTGTTGCATTACCGTTTACTACCAATGCTCCATTTACTGTTGTAGTTGCTAAATCAACAAAACCTAATACTGCAAGATTACCAGTTGTAGTTGCATTTGTAACTTGCAAATTAGCAAGAATTGAAAGTCCTGATACATTTAATCCGTCTGTTACTGCAAGGCTAGAAATAGAGGTGCTAGCAAGTGTGCTAGTTCCTGATACTTCTAATAATCCTAAATTATATATTCCGGTTGAAGTAACGACGCCACTAATTGTCAAATTACTTGCCAAAGTGCTAGTTCCTGCAACATTGTTAATAACCAAATCACGGTTACCATAATAATATATACCCGCATTCGAATAACTGGCTATTACTTCATCACCAGCAGTACTATACAAGCCCATTTCATAAGGATAAGCAAAATAACCACTCATTAATATCATTTCATTAGAATAAAAAGCGTTAGCGCCAATATTACCGTTGGTAAAAATTAATCCAGATGTTGAATTAATATTTAATTGACCAGATGCGTCTGTTCCAAATGTTGTATAGCTTGCTTCACTATATCCTAATGTTAATTGCGTTGTTGAAGTTGATACCACATGAAGAGTTGATGATGGAGTCGTTGTTCCTATTCCAATGTTTCCAGTATTGTAATAAATATCATTTCCCGAAGTCGTCCATTGAGATCCAATATACTTAGAACCATTTACATATAAATCTGTTGCATTTACAATACCGTTTACGTCAAAAGTAAAATTTGGAGATGTTGTTCCAATCCCCACTCTATTGTTTGTGCTATCCACAAACAATGTATCAGTGTCTACAACTAAATCACTTAGCAATGTCGTTGTCCCTGAAATATTTAGTGTTCCTACACTTGCAATGTTTCCATTACTTGCTGTGATGGTTGCATGTCCTCCGACTGATAAATCTCCTGTAAAGTTAGCTCCTGACAAAAGTGCATATCCTTTTGTCGAATGATCGCCCCATGAGTAAGCTGTGTTCCAATTTAAATAATTTGAATTTACAATATTTGAATTATTGTTCCAATATGTTGTTGATGCAGTAAGAGGAATATTGTAATCA
>JAEHGL010000003.1:51636-56199 GCA_019248485.1 Candidatus Komeilibacteria bacterium S5_K13
GCCCCATGAGTAAGCTGTGTTCCAATTTAAATAATTTGAATTTACAATATTTGAATTATTGTTCCAATATGTTGTTGATGCAGTAAGAGGAATATTGTAATCACCATGAAGTGAGAATATTCCCGTTGCATTATCATAACTTAATCCAGTTGCATTTGATGAGACAACAAGTCTTGCAGTGGAAGTAACTAAATAATTTACATCATTAGTCCATTGTGAAATGTCTGGTGATTCAAAGTTTGAAACGGTTAAATGTGTTGATGATGCTATCCATATTGGATCCGATTCTGTATATGATGTTAGATATCCTTCTGTCGAATGATCACCCCATGAGTAAGCTGTGTTCCAATTTAAATAATTTGAATTTACAATATTTGAATTATTGTTCCAATATGTTGTTGATGCAGTAAGAGGAATATTGTAACCACCATGAAGTGAGAATATTCCCGTTGCATTATCATAACTTAATCCAGTTGCATTTGATGAGACAACAAGTCTTGCAGTGGAAGTAACTAAATAATTTACATCATTAGTCCATTGTCCTACACCTTGATCTGTAAAATTTGAAACAGATAAACTTGTTGAAGCAAGTGACCATATTGGATCTGATTCTGTAAATGATGTTAGATATCCTTCTGTCGAATGATCACCCCATGAGTAAGCTGTATTCCAATTATCTGAATTACCACCAACTACTGATATAAGATTTGATATATATAAATTAGTTCCGGTTGCATTTGTAAAGTTAAGTGATGTAAGAGTAGTAGATGATAATGTTGTTGTAGCTAAGTTTGTAATTCCAAGTGATGTAAGTGATGAAGTTGATGTAATGCTTCCAGCGACTAATTCTGTTGTTGTTGTATGCTCACTTTCTAAATTTGTAAATCTTCCAGTAAGAGCTGTGATGGTATTACTTATCGTCGCACTGATCGCATTAAATATATTTGTAAATAAACTTGTTGAAGTTACACTTGTTCCAGACGCTGATCCAAATTTAATATTATCAACATCTAAGTTTGTTAATTTTAAATTTGTACCCGTAGCTGATGTGAAAGTAAGCTCTGAAATCGTTGTTGAAGCAAATGATAAATTTCCCAGTGTTGTATTTCCATTTATCACTACATTATTCAAAGTTGTTGTTCCACTAACACTAAGATCCGTAATCGTTGTTGTAGCAAGAGTTGTTATACCACGCACATCAAAGTCTCCCTCTACCAAAGATGAGGAAGCAACACCCATTCCAACAGGATCTCCATTCCAATAAAGAACTCCGTCTATGTTATAAAGCGTGTTTTCTGTAATAAGTGGCGTCGAGGATGCAATTGTAATTCCATTTTGCATTACGCTAATTTCAGATGCAATAATATTTGCAAAAGTTGAAGTGCCTATTACCGTCAAATCGTTGCTTATACTTGTTGTAGAAAGATTTGTATTTCCCGTTACTGTTAAGTTTCCAGAAATGCTTTGATCACCCGAAACATTAAATCCACTTGCAAAAGTTACATTTCCATTAAAGATAACGTCGTCTTCAAATTTAGCACGAGCTGTTACTATAACACCTCCATTTTCATCGCTCTGTACTGTAAGCGCATCAGAAACAGACAAATTTGCTGTTGCCAAATAACGAGAAACGCTCAAATCCCGCATTAGAACTTGAGCTGTATATGTATTTGTGTTGGTCCATGTATTATTTCCATCTAACGGCGCTCCACCCTGTATTACCGTTGTAGATCCACCACCTGATCCACTCGGTCCTATTGGACCAGCCGGACCAGTTGCACCATCATTACCCTTATCGCCTTTAATTCCTTTATCACCCTTATCTCCCTTAATGCCTCTGTCGCCCTTAGCCCCTTTTGGTCCCATTGGACCAGCAACATTCACGCCTTCAGATTTAACAACATTTTGAATAATTGTATCTCCATAACTATTGTTATAATAATTTTGAACAATAGGAGCGCTTGAACTATATGAATAAAAATTTTGAAATCCTTTTATATCAGCAAGTTCGACAATTGAATTTGCAAAATTTTTCCAAAAAGCTAAATTTGCATTTTCACTTCTTTGCGCTAGCTTCTCTGATAATTTATAAGGGCTTTGTCTATAAAAAATAATTTTATCTAAAATGCTTAAAACTAGATTTATTTTATAAGTTTTTTGATCGCTAGAAATAGCAAATTCTTTTGCGCCTAATACTTGAGATTTATAATTGTCATCACCAGCTTTATTGACATAAGATAAAAATACATTATTATTTTGTAGTTTATCAAAATTTGCTTTTCCATTTTCTAAGACCAAAAATTTATCTGATAATTTTAGAAAATCATTTGCATATAATTTGCTTTGTGCTTTTGTAGAATCATATACAAAATAAATATTCTGAGGTGTTGCAATATATTTTGATTTAAGAGATTCACTAAATGAAACAACACGTTCAAATAAATTTTCTAAATTATTTTTGTATGAAGAAAAAAGAATATCTATCGCAACCTGAGTAGACTCTTTTATTGAACTTTCATTTTTAGAAAAACTTGCAATCGCAAGAGGTGAAAAAGTTTTTGTAATTATAAGAACTGCAACAAGTGCGACAGAAAAATTTAGAGATCTAATAAATTGATCTAGGGAATAATTTTTATTAAATTTAAAAGTTGGTAATTTTTTATCTTGTGCAATTTTTGAAAAACTAATATTTCTAAAATTGCTTCTCAAATCTGAAAATAAATTTTGTGATAAGTTTACAAAGTCAGAAAAACCAGTTTTGATTTTTTTGAAGTCAAAAATGTTTACGTTTTTCAAAAGTCTATCAAAAATATTTATATCAGATTTTGCACCTCCGCGGACTGTCACTGTTTTTCCAAAAACTTTTGTAGAATTTAGACTTGGGGTTTCAACAAAATTATTTGGAGTTGCCTTAAACTGGAATTCTGAATTATTTTTTTCATATTCCTCTACCCACTCTTGTCTTGTCATCCAGTTACGACCAATCTTCACAGATCTGAGCTTGCCCTGTCTTGCACGAAGAGATAAATACTCTTGAGTATAAGAACAAATATGAGATGCCTCTTCTAAGCTTATAAGATTTTCTCTTTTCCCCTGAGGAGTATCAGAGCTATTTTTTTCATATTCCTCTACCCACTCTTTTTTGGTCATCCAGTTACGACCAATCTTCACAGATCTGAGCTTGCCCTGTCTTGCGCGAAGAGATAAATACTCTTGAGTATAAGAACAATACCCCGTTGCTTCCATAAGGGATATAAATTCTGTATTTATGTTTTGATTTTTGTTTTGCTCGACAAGCATAGCTTTTATAAAATTTCATTTTTTGAGTTTATTTTTGTCCTTTTTGATTAATAAATAATATAAAATAAACTCTATATAAATTATACGATATTTTAGTTGCTTAAACAACGATATATCGGATGAGCAAACCGATATATCGACGACAAGATTAATATCTTATCCGATATATTGTAATATGCTCTAAAATAAAGCTTATTTATATATTTTAAAAATAATATGTATTCCCTTAAAATAGTTTTTTTGTGAGAAAATTATGCTCCAAACGATACGAAAAATATATATTTTTTATATTACAAAAACATAGGCTATGTTTTCTAAAAATCTGTGGATAACTTTTTCAATATTTTTGTAGACGCAGACAAATAAAAACTTCAAAAAATAATACCTGAAATTTCGCAAAAACACACCTCGCAAATATCTATAGCGACCAAATTTTAAGAAGATTAGAATAGATTTTCATAAAAACTTCATATATTTCACATATAAAAAAGCAATGGATAAAAACGCCCGAACTTTGACGTCAATCGTGCCCCATAAATACAGACTAAGCCCGTATCGGATGATATCGGATATATGTGATTGCACATTTCGTATGGTCATTTAGGGGGGTTTTAATTTTGTATGTTTGTGATAGAATGACTAATGTAAATATATTCAAAATAATCATTATGAAATTACTAGTTGAGAACAAAAAAATAAATTTTTTATATAATATTCATGAAAAATTTGAAGCTGGTTTGGTTTTGTATGGGGACGAAGTAAAGTCTATAAAAAATAATTCCGTTGATATCAAAGATGCCTATATAAAAATATTAGACTCCGAACTTTTTGCAATAAACTTAAAAATTTCAAAGTACAAAAAATCAAACATCAATACAATCAAGCATGCACTAAATAGAAATATAAAAATTCTTCTCACGCAAAAAGAAATCAAAAAATTACAAAACTTTTTGGACCAAAAAAAATATACTTGCGTCGTATCAAAAATATTACTAAAAAATAATTTACTAAAAACCGAAATTGTTATTGTAAGTGGAAAGAAAAAATTTGATAAAAAAGAAGATCTAAAAAATCGAGACATCAAAAAAGATATTCAGAGAAAATACAAATTACACATTTAAAAAACAAAAATATATATCCAAAAAATCTTAATCTCAAAATTGGGATTTTTTATTTTTCATATTTTTTTTAATTCTATTTTTTAAATTTATTCAAAAAAATATTTTTATACTCCGAGCTCTTACTTGAAAACAATAAAACAAG
>JAEHGL010000030.1 GCA_019248485.1 Candidatus Komeilibacteria bacterium S5_K13
TCAAATACAATGAGAAAGATTAATTCACAATGCAAAAAATGTAGAAGAGAAGGGGTCAAACTTTTCCTAAAGGGCGAAAGATGTCAAAGTCCTAAATGTGCCATGGTAAAAAGAAATTATTTACCAGGAGTTCATGGACCTAAAAAATCTATGTCTAAGACATCTACATATGGAAAACAATTAAGAGAAAAGCAAAAGGCAAAGAGAATCTATGGAATGCTAGAAAAACAATTCGCAAACTTAGTGAAAAAAGCTATGAAAGATAAGGGTAATTCTGGAAATGCGATGTTATCTTTACTTGAGCTAAGATTTGATAATATTATCTACAAGCTACATTTGTCAGATTCAAGAAATCAAGCAAAACAACTCATAAGTCACGGTCATTTCAAGGTAAATGGACGTGCTATGAATATTTCTTCAGCAACTCTAAAAGTAGGAGATAAAATAGAAATTAAAGCAAACAAAATAAAAGATGCATATTGGGAAAAAGTTAACAAATCAATTGCTTCTGCCTCTAAAAATCTAGCAACCTGGCTAAGTTTGGATGCAAAAACAATGAGTGCTCAAATCGTTGGCACACCAGAAGTTGAAGACCTAGACCAATCAATTAACACTGCTTTAATCATTGAGTTCTACTCAAGATAAAAGGATAAATAATTATTTTAATAAAATAACCTGCCCGCATTGCTACGCAAAGCGTTGCAGGCGGAGAAAAAAACAAAATGGAAAACATACCATTACCAAAAAACATTGAGTATAAAGAAATAAATGAAAACAAGGCTCAAATAACACTTGAACCATTATTTCATGGTTACGGTATTACGATTGCAAATCCATTAAGAAGGGTATTATTGTCTTCACTCCCTGGTTCAGCTGTAACAAAAATCAAAATCAAAGGTGCAAATCATGAATTTTCTACATTACCCTTTGTAAAAGAAGACTTGGTTGAAATGATCCTAAACATCAAAAGACTTAGAATAAAAATGTTTAGTGATGAACCGGTTAAGTTGCAGCTTTCTGCAAAAGGAGAAAAAATAGTAAAAGCTTCTGAAATCGAAAAAAATGCTAATGCTGAAATAGTAAACAAAGATCTTACAATAGCAACCCTTACAGACAAAAAAGCGGAACTTGATATTGAATTCACGATCGAAAGAGGAATGGGATATGTTTCAGTAGAAGATAGAGGAGACAAGAATGATGTAGAACCAGGTGAAATTAGTATAGATTCATTATTTACACCTATTGTTAATGTAAGTTTTGGTATAGAAGAAGTTCGTGTTGGTAAAATTACAGATTATGAAAAATTAGCAATGAAAATTGAAACTGACGGAACTATAAACCCTAGAGAAGCGCTTGATAGATCCCTTAACATAATCTTAGATCACTTTAATTTCATAAAAAGTGGCAAAAACGAAATCGAAGAAATTGTTGAAGAAACACCAGTAATTGAAGAAATTATTGAAAAAGAAATAAAAGAAAAAAAGATAAAAAAAGAAAAGGTTGTAAAGGATGAAAAAGAAAAGAAAGTAGCAAAAAAAGTTAAAAAGTAAATTAGATAGTCGGTAGGTGAAAAAGAGTTAGTGAGTAAAAATTTCTTAATCTCTCCCGCGAAGCGGGATCCCGCAACAATTATAAATTATTACAGAGGCGGGGCTAATTTTCTAACCTCCTAAGCAAATATATGAGACACAAAAAGAATACAAAAACTCTAGATAGAAAAGTAGGTCCAAGAACAGCCTTGATAAAAAATTTAGCTGGTCAAGTTATTATTTATGAAAAAGTCAAAACGGGAGTTGCAAAAGCAAAGGTTATTAAATCATATGTTGAAAAATTAATAACAAAATCAAAGAAAAACGATCTTGCAACAAGAAGATACCTAATGACAAAGCTAAATCATAAAACTGCCATCAAGAAGCTTTTAGAAGTATATGGTCCTCAATTTCAAAATGTAAAAGGTGGATACCTAAGAATAATTAAAGATGACAAAAGAAAAGGAGACGGTGCTGAAATGGTTTATTTAGAAATTATAAAGTAAATTAGATAGTTAGAAAGTTAGTTAAAAAATTTGGATATAAATCCTAACCTCCTAACCCACTAAACAATATGACAAAGATAACAAGAGAAAAAATTACATTAGACGCAACAGATATCCCAATGGGGAGACTTGCTAGCAAAATAGCTATGATTCTTATGGGCAAAACAAAACCAGGATATTTTCCACATATTGATAGTGGTGATTATGTTATTGTAGAAAACATTTCAAAGATCAAGTTGACTGGTAAAAAACTAGAAACAAAATATTATCATAGACATAGTGGTTATACAGGAAACCTAAAATCTACTCAATTAAAGAGCTTAATGCCAGAGCGTGCTGATTGGGTTCTTAAAAAGGCTGTAACGAATATGCTACCAAAGAATAAACTACAAAATGGCATGTTAAAAAGACTAACGATTAACAAATAAATATGGAAAAAGAAAAACAAACTTACATATACGCAGTTGGAAAAAGAAAAACGGCTATTGCAACTGTCCGTGTTTATTCTAACGGAAAAGGAGAAATCACAGTAAATGATCAAACATTAGCAGAATATTTTAAAGATGAAAAAAAGAAAATAGACGTAGCAATGGACGCTCTAAATCTACTTAATCTAGCAAAAAATCTCACAATAGTAATAGTTACAAAGGGCGGTGGAAAGGCATCGCAATCAGAAGCAATAAGGCTTGGAATTTCACGCGCACTTATTAAAATTGACGAGGAATACAAAAAAACGCTAAGAAGCAAGGGTTTTCTTACAAGAGATCCTAGATCAAAAGAAAGAAAGAAGCCAGGTCTTAAGAAAGCAAGAAGAGCCCCACAGTGGAGCAAGCGTTAGTGAGCGACACCCTGAACGAGTTGAATGGGTGGAGCAAGCATTAGTGAGCTAAATCCAAATACACTTGCTTATATTCATTAGTATATTAGTATCATTAGTAACATTCGTATATTAGTATATTATATTCGTATCATTATATAGATCCCAAATCCCATAAAAATTATTTTGACTATTGGGACTTGGGATTTATTTTTTTCTATCCAAAACATTATTTAAATGAAAAATGACCAATTAAGCACACTATGTTATAATTTTATATATCCTACTTAAAAAATTAAACAAAATGGAAGAAACACCAACAATAAGCATAGAAAATAGAATCATCAAAAATACCAGCTATTTCACACTTGCCCTAATAATGCAGAAAATAGTTTCTTTTATTTATTTTTCATATCTTGCAACTCAACTTGGCTCTGAAAATACTGGTAAATATTTTTTTGCGTTAACTTTGACAGCAATATTTTCTGTATTTATAGATCTTGGCCTTGGAAATCTAATAGTAAGGGAATCTGCTAAAGAAAATGACTGTCAAAAATTACTTAGCAACGCAATATCAATAAAAATAATTAGTTCTGTAATAATTGTTTCAATAATATATATACTTTGCCACGTATTAAACTATCCTGAAACAACAAGAAATCTTATATATTTGTCTAGCATAGCAATGGTGCTAGATAATTTTACATTAATATTTTTCTCAACAATAAGAGGAAAGCATAATCTAAAATATGAGAGCATTGCATCTATCATATTTCAACTTATTATAATGATTGTAGGATACTTAACCCTACAAAAAACTCAAAATCCATATTATCTTGTAATGGTGCTTATATTGGCCAGCACATTCAACATATTGTTTTCCTTAATTATTGTAAATTTTGTATACAAACTGTCTACTATACCAAAGATAGACCCAAAATTTATCAAAAAATTACTCATAATGGCCTGGCCATTTGCACTTATGGCAATATGCACAAGGATATTTGGCGGCGCTGATTCAATACTTTTATCAAAACTATCCGACGAAAAATCGCTTGGATATTATAGCATTCCATACAAAGTAACCTTTGCCTTTCAATTTATTCCAATGGCTTTTTCAGCGTCACTCTATCCTGCTTTTACTCATTTATTTAACTTTTCAAAAAACAAATTAAAAAATATTTTAGAAAAAAGCATTTCTTATCTAATACTTATATCATTACCCATTACAATAGGAATCATCTATATAGCTCATGAAGTTACTATAAAAATTTATGGCCCAGACTTCTTACCATCAAGCCAAACGCTACAAATTCTTATACTAAGCCTACCCTTTATTTTTTTAAGCTTTCCAACAGGGGCATTGCTAAACGCAGCTAATCTACAAAAAACTCATACAAAGAATATAGCAATTGCAATGATAATTAGTATAATTTTAAATATTATTTTTATTCCATCATACAAACAAAACGGAGCCGCTATTGCTTCTGTTATCTCATCTTTATTGTATGTTGTTCTAAATTTCACAAGCTGTCAAAAAATACTAAAAATAACTTATAAAAATACCATATTCATAACACTAAAGGCATTGCTGGCTTGCTTTATTATGATTTTTGTGATGATATTGCTTAACAATCATATAAATTGGTTGCTAAAAATAGCTATAGGTGGTCTAATCTACATTGCTTCTTCAATATTTCTTAAAACAATTACAAAAAACGACTTTTTGCTTCTAAAAAAAGGCTTTAAAGAATAATAAAACTTTTTGCTTTATATTAAAATATATCATATAATTAAACATATGAAACCTGTTTTTAATTCAAAAATTGGTATTTTTTTAGCATTAGTATTGCTAACTTCTTTTTGTTTTCAAAAAGAAAACCAAAATGACCAAAATGACCAATTAATAATAAAGTATAAAAACTCCAATAAACTAGAACTATTAAACATTGATAAAAATCTAACAAAGACTAAGCAAAGCTTGAAACAGAATAACGATATAGAAATTCTTGGATATAATAATAAATATTACATAACATCCATCCCAAATGATCCCAGTTTTTCTTCTCAAAACTATCTTAAACAGATCAATGCTGACCTCGCTTGGACATTTTCTAGCGATGCAAAAGATATCACCGTAGCAGTAATTGATACCGGAATAGATCTAAATCACAGCGAATTAAAAGATAATATCTGGAAGAATGATATGGAAATACCAGATGACAATATAGACAACGATGGAAATGGTTTTGTTGACGATATATATGGATGGGATTTCGTTAATAATACAAATGACGTTGGTATAAAAATTAGCCGTGGATATAAAACATACGCTGTAAATCATGGAACTGTTGTAGCTGGAATTATTGGCGCTGTTGGTGATAATAAAGAAGGAATAACTGGCGTTACCTGGAATGTCAAATTAATGTCAATTAGGGCAATAAATAGCCAAGGAGAAGGAAATACTTATGATATTTCAAGAGCAATTTATTATGCCATAAGAAACAAAGCCGATATTATCAATCTCTCCTTCGTTGGAAATGAAAATGATCCAATACTTGCTGATGCAATAAGAAAAGCTAGTAACGCAAACATAGCTATCGTTGCTTCAGCTGGAAATGAAATAAATCCTGGAATAAACTTAGATGAGTCTCCAAGATATCCAGTTTGTTATGATTTTAACAAAAATACAGTATTTGGAGTTGGGTCTGTAAATGACAAAAACATACTTTCTGTTTTTTCAAATTATGGAACAAATTGTATTGACATATTAGCTCCCGGAGAAAATTTTATTAGCACACAAGCATATTACCCAAGCCTTTATGATTTTCAAACAAAATATGGAATAAACCTCTCTGGCACATCTCTTTCGGCTCCGCTTGTATCGGGAGCTATAGCTCTCATAAAATCAATTGACAAAAGCCTTACAAATCAAGAAATTTATCAAATACTAAAAAATAGTGCCAAAAACATTGGCTTTATAAACTTTACATATAGAAAGCAAATTGGAGCAGGATTGCTTGATGTAAATAAAGCACTCATAGAAACGCGAGCTCTAAAAAATAGCAAACATTTAAATATAGTTGCCGTGCCAAGATTTGGAAATATTAATTCTATTAAATTATTTGATCGAAAAACGGGAATAAACACTGAAGTAAAAATTAGTCTTCCATTAGGCGCCAAAAATAAAAACAATTATTATACAATAAAATCAGGGGATATAAACGGTGATAATAATGACGAAATAATCCTTGCCTCAACTAACAACTCAGGAACATATATAAGCATATACGACCAAAAACTATCAATGATTAATAATTTTAAACTTAATTATAATAAACCAATCTCCATGGAAATAATGGATGCTTATTTGTCTGGTAGAGAAAAAATAATAATTGGATCGCCGAGTGGATATGAAGCAAAAATTTCTATTTATGATCAAGACGGAACGCTTTTAAACTCATTCAAAACGTATAATTCCAATTCAAAATTTGGCCTTTCAATTACAAAATGTGATATAGACGGGGATTATAAAGATGAAATAATTACCGTTCCAAAAAAGGGTGGTGGCCCACACGTTATTTATTATACGATTGACGGACAAATAAAGGATAGTTTTTTTGCGGGAAACAAAGATTTTAGAGGTGGGCTTAACATTGCCTGTGGAGATACAAATAACGACGATAAAAACGAAATTATTCTTACTCCGGAAACGGGAGGATCATCTTATTCGCTGATTTACAATACTGATAAAAATTTAATATCTAGCTTTTGGAACTATGATTCAAAATTTAATAAAGAAGCCTCTCTTAACCTTATAGACATTGATAATGATTATAAAAAAGAAATAGCTGTAAATACAAATCAAGGTGCAAGCCCACACGTAAGAATTTTTGATGCATGGGGAAATCTCAAAGATCAATTTTTTGCATTTGATCAAAAACAAAAAAATGGAGTTTCTCTAACATCATTTATAAAAAAAGAAGATGCTAAAAATAATTAAAAAATACCCTATAATAAAACAAATATTCATATTTGGAATAATTGGCGTGTCAAATGCCGCAGTTGACTTTTGTGTTTATATTGCACTTACTCGTGGATTCTCATTTTGGACAAAATACTATTTATTAGCTAATACAATGTCGTTTCTTGTAGCAAGTATTTATAGCTTTTTCATGAACAAAAAATTCTCTTTCAAAGACACAGATCATAAAAATCATTTTATTAAATATATAAAATTTTTAGCAACCACCATAATCTCTTTTCTTATAGTTCAATCATGTTTATATGTCTCCGTTCAATACCTTCAGATTCTTGATATTTATGGAAAAATTTTTGGTATTATACTAGGTGCTATATGGAATTTTATTATATACAAAATGATCATTTTCAAATCAGAACAAATTATTTAATAAAAATTAATTTACCCCGCCATGGCGAGGCAATATAAAAATAACTAAGATTAAGACCTCTGGGGTCAGAAACCAATAAAAATATGCTGAACATTTTTAAAAATGTCAAAAAACAAGAGAAGCAAAAAAACACGCAAATCGACACACAAACAAATAGACAAAGAAACGTAATCTTTGATAAAAAAAATATTCTAGTTATTGGGGGGGCGGGATTTATAGGGTCAAATTTAGCAGAGCACTTATTGGGAGAAAATAAAATTATCTGCATGGATAATTTTATAACTGGCAACATAGAAAACATAAATCACCTACTCCAATTTCCAGATTTTGCCTTCATAAAGCATGATATGAGTAATCCTATAGATCTAGAAAACTCTCGAGATCTTGAAAAATTCAGAGTTAAATGGCAAGGAATTCAAGATATAATTTATCTTGCATGCCCCACATCATACAAAGATCCAAAAAAATACAGCGTTGAAACAATAAAGGCTAATTCCATAGCCCTTCAAAACGCACTTGATCTAGCTATTAAATACAAAGCGAAATTCTTATTTGCATCATCTTCTGCTGTGTATGGAAATGCACAAGATGCAAATGGTCCAATATCTGAAGATTATATTGGAAAAAATAACCACATAGAATTACGCTCTTCTTATAATGAAGGAAAGAGGTTTGGAGAAATGACTGTTTATAATTACTGCGAAAAGTATGATATTGATATTAGTATTGCTAGAATTTTTGCAACATATGGACCAAAAATGATATTAAACGACGGGAGATTAATTCCAGATTTTATTGAATCTGCAATGACAGATGAGGATATTATAATTAATGGGGATGAAAATAAAACAAGTTCTTTTTGCTATGTAGAAGATACAATAGACGCTCTTATGAAATTGATGAATCATCCCATACATGATCCTGTTAATATTGGCAATCCGGAAGAAGTTTTAATAAAAGATGTCGCGCAAAAAATAATAACTCTTACAAATTCAAAATCAAAAATCATTTTCAAAGAAAACTTTAAAAATATCCAAAGAAGATTAATTCCAGATATTCATAAGGCAAAGGAGATGCTAGATTGGATGCCAATGACAGATCTTGATATGGGCCTCAGGAAAACCATAGAACACGTTGAAAGATCAAAAAATCTTATCTCTCCAAGTAATATTAAATTTTAATAACAAATATATGAAAATATTAGTTACTGGCGGAGCGGGATTTGTAGGCTCACACTTAGTAGACGAGCTTATCAAACTAAATCACGATGTTTTTGTGGTTGATGATTTATCTTGTGGGAAAAAAGAGTTTATAAACAAAAATGCAAAATTTTTTAAATTAGATATAAGATCAAAAAAAATAAATAACATTTTTAAAAGACACAATTTTGATATTATATATCATCTAGCAGCTCAAAAAAGTGTTCCATATTCTATCAAAAATCCTGGATGTGATGCAAATGTTAATATTTTAGGAAGCATAAATCTATTTGACAATTGCGTTAAATATAAAGTAAAGCGGGTTATATTTACTTCAAGCGGAGGAGCAATATACGATGAGGCAAACAATTTCCCAACAAGCGAAATGGAAGAAGCGAAACCCCTTAGTCCTTATGCAATAGCAAAATTTACAATAGAAAAATATTTAAACTTTTACAATAAAGTTCATGGATTAAATTATACAATAATAAGACCTGCAAATATTTATGGCCCACGCCAAGATCCCATGGGTGAAGCGGGCGTAATTGCTATTTTTATTAATAACTTATTACAAAAGAAACAATGTTTTATAAATGGCGGGGATCAAACAAGGGATTTTGTATTTGTAGCTGACGTTGTAAGTTCTTTGATCAAAGCCCTAAATGCAAAAAATGAAATTTATAACATATCCACAGAAAATGATATTTCAATATTGAATTTATACCAAAAAATAAAAACTATTTTGGAGTCAGGCATAGAAGCAGAGCTAAAACCTTCTATTATCGGCGAGGTATTCAAGAGTCAGTTATCATATCAAAAAATAAAAAATGATTTAGACTGGAGTCCTCAATATGATTTAGAAAATGGAATAAAAGAAACGATTAACTATTTTAAGAAATAAAATAAATAAAAAATGAATTTTACAAAAAAAATAATACAGATTTCTATATTTATAATTATTGTTGGTATTTTTGGTATTTTTGACTTACAAAAAACAAAAGCCGCTGAGTGCGGAGGAGACGTTGTCTGTGCTTGTGGAGATACTGTTATATCTAATTATACTCTAAATGCAGATTTAGATTGTTCAGTTGGTGGTGTGGATGGTTTAATCGTTGGAGCTGATGGAATTACTATTGACGG
>JAEHGL010000031.1 GCA_019248485.1 Candidatus Komeilibacteria bacterium S5_K13
TAACATATGAAATACAGGTATTAATAATTAACCCCTGATATTACCTAAAACCCATAGTTTAGGCAATTTAGAGGTGTTACCTATGTATCTCATCTTTTGCAATAAAAAATAGAACAGTTGCTCTATTACTAAACTCTAAATACTAAACACTAAACCCTCATCGAAAACTCACACCCATCGGGTCATGCGACCCGACTAATGCTAAACTCACAACCACAATAGTTTTGTCGATAGAAATTGTGTTCTTTTGAAATTTCACACGACTTTTTAAATCCTCCATCCTTTTTCCAGTCAGCCTCTAAATATTTAACTCCTATTTCTTTTTCTATTTCAACTCCTGCAAGATTAATCATTTCACTACTCTTGTGTGGACTTATCGATAGCGTAGATGTAAAAATATCAAAACCACTTTCTTTAGCATACTTAGCGGTTTCTTCTAATCGATATTTATAACAAATAAAACACCTTTTACCTCTCTCTGGTTCATTTTCAAGTCCCCTAACTTTTTCGAGCCAAATATTATGTTCTAGTTTTTTTTCAATGAATTCTATTCCCAAATCCTTTGCATATCTTTGTGATTCATTTTTCCTTATTTCATATTCACTTTCCGGATAAATATTTGGATTAAAATAAAAAAGAGAGACATTGTAGTCTTTTTGTAGTTGCTCTATAACATATGCACTGCATGGTGCACAACAGACATGTAATAATAGTTTCATAAATTTCAAATGTCAATTTTGTCATTACTTCATTTTTCTTTTTCTATTCCAACCAATTATAAACAAAATTCCTATTAAAAAAGCAGGTCCTGAAATAAATAAAATCCACGATAATTGATACAGCTCAATTCCATCTTTTACTAGCATTGCTATATAAAACAATCCCGCAAATATGAAAAAAATCCCTCCGACAATTTCACGTTTCCAAGAAATAATCAAAATGATTGCTAAAATCATTGCTGGGATATTATGCATAAATAAACCCACAATTATTTGCCAAAAATTATAACTATTACCAAAAATATCAAGAGAAAACAAGCTCAAAAAACAAATAAATATTATTGATAATATCCTAGGTGTCCAATATAAAAACTTATCTAAAGTATCTTTTATCATTTAAATTTTATTGAAAATTGCTAATTTTAAATTTAACATTATCCTAACCTACCCATTATCATTTGGAATTCCTCATCACTTGCTTCTTCTCCTTTTAGACATTCATTATCTTTTCCCTTCCAATATGGCAATAAATTCATATTTTTTCTCACAGCCTTTTCTGCTAAAGATTTATCTAACTCTGGAAGCGTTGTAAGAAAAAAGTTTACACCACCATCAAAAATTTCTTCACAAGTTTTTATACTTTTGTCATCTCTAATACAATACTTACAAAATATATCTTCTCCATTTTCAATTCCAATATCTTCGATGTTTTCAAGTGGCATTCCACATGCAATACAATTTTTCATAAAATTATTTTTAGTTAATTAAATAAAACAAAATTAATCATTCAAAATTTATTAGAAATTCCTGGCTTCGCTCGCCTCGCTGAAGCTATGACGAAGCGGGCCGAAAGGCTACGCCAAGGCGAGCAAAATTAAAAATTCATAATTATAACAACTTGTTGTTATATTCTCTTCCAACATGCTTATATCCCGCCTCTGTCACAACCCTCCCTCTAGACGTTCTTGCCAAAAATCCAATTCTCATAAGATATGGTTCATATACTTCTTCTATTGTTCCCATTTCTTCTCCTACTGAAGCAGAAATGGTAGAAAGTCCCACTGGACCACCACTAAAATTATCAATAATATTTTCCAAAATTCTTCTATCTATATAATCCAGTCCTTTGGAGTCAACATTAAGCATTTCTAAAGAACTATTTGCAAGAGTCTCTGTAATAACCCCATCTCCTTTTACTTGCGCATAGTCTCTTACGCGCTTAAGTAATCTATTTGCAATACGAGGTGTAAGACGAGATCTCTCCGAAAGCAAATAACATGCATTTTTATCAATTTCAATATTTAATTTTTTTGCACTATTTTCTAAAATGCTAGATATTTCATCCTCATTATAATAATCGAGTCTAAACACATGGCCAAACCTATCACGAAATGGCGCTGAAAGTAAATCGTATCTTGTCGTAGCTCCAATAAGTGTAAATTTTTGCAAATCTAGCCTCAGCGTTCTAGCGGTAGGTCCCTTTCCTATCACAATATCAAGCGCATAGTCCTCCATTGCGGGATAAAGCACTTCTTCAATAACTTTGTTCAAACGATGTATTTCATCAATAAACAAAATATCTCCGTCTTGTAAATTTGTAAGAATCGCGGCCAAATCCCCCACCTTTTCTATTGCAGGACCTGAAGTCACTTTTATGTTTGAGTTCATTTCATTTCCAATAATATAAGCTAGTGTTGTTTTTCCAAGTCCTGGAGGACCATAGAGCAAAATATGTTCAATAGGCTCATTTCTCTTTTTTGCAGCTTGAATAGAAATGTGAAGATTGTCTTTTACATTGTTTTGACCAACGTATTCATTGAATGTCTTTGGTCTAAGAATAGATTCTATTTTTTTATCCTCTTCTTTTTCTTGTGAACTTAAAATTTGTATCTCCTCATTTATCATAAAATTGATATTTAATACTCTAAACGTCAAACTTATTACTTCATAACTTATCCTTCAAACTTCATACTTTATCCTTCACATATAATCCTATAATAAAAAACGAAAATAGGCAACGAGCAATTTATTGACATTTTATGAAAAATGTATAATATATATACAGTCATAAAAAAATTTCCTGGGAGGAAACATGGACATCGAAACAAGGATAAAACAAGTCGTTATGGAGAAACTTGGAGTCAAGGAAGAAAAAATCACGCGTGAAAAAAAATTCATCGAAGATTTCGGAGCTGACTCTTTAGAAGCAGTAGACCTCATTATGGGCTTTGAAGAGGAATTCCAGATAGAAATTTCCGAGGAAGACCATGAAAATATCAAAACAGTTGGTCAAGCTATCGACTACATTAAATCAATGATTAGCCAGAGTGTTGATGAAAAAATCAAAAAAATAGTTTCCAAAAAGTCCAATATTCCTGAAAGCGAAATCGATATCAATAAAAAACTGGAAGAGAATCTTGGCATAATGGATGAAATTAATCGTGTTTTTGAAATCACTCTGCCCGAGATCGATAGCTTGGAACTTACCACAGACAAGCTGATAAAAGAAACAATAAATCAGCTTATACAATAAAATCCACAGTAAAGCCCTATAAATCCAATGGGGCTTTTTTATATAACCAAACATTTATCTACATAGCACCACCCATTGACTTATGTATTCAAAGTTGTAAGATAAAGAAAAATATATCCAAGGAGGATAAAATGATTACAATGAATGATCTATACACTGAGATGACTGATGCCATAATAGACGTTATATCTAGAAATCTAAACATCAGATATGACGAAATTGATCTAAATGCTAGAATGATAGAAGATCTGGGTGCCACACCTCTAGATCTAATATGCATTTTTATAGACATAACTAAAAGTTTCAAACTCCAAAAATATCATGGGGATGATTTATTATCAATCCAAACCGTTAACGATCTTATACTATACATGCAAGATAATTGCGATTTGTTATTAAGAAGGGTTGGGCAAATAATTGCACAATATCTTTATGATACCGATCCAAATGAAAAAAAGACCCCTATCTCTGATGTAGATTTAGATGATTTATTTGAAGACTATGCATATGAATATAAAAAAAATCAAAAAGACATAATAAGGTTACTAGTAAAAGATCTTGGCTATGAAAACTTATGTTTATTAGATTGTTTAAGTCATTTAACTCTAGAAGACATAAAAACTATTGCCTTTGAAAAGCTTCCATACGAACAAAAGAAAAAAGACCTAATAAGTTCACTAATCAAAAGTATTGGCATTGAAAAATTAAGCTTGTTAGATGATCTTCCAGATCTAACGCTTAAAGAAATCAAAGAAATAATACATACAAACAAAGAGACGGATTAAACATCGTCTCTTTTTTATTTTATATGTATCTCTTAGCCCCTCTCATTGACTTATGTATTTAAAGTTGTAAGATAAAGAAAAATATACTCGAGGAGGATAAAATGGATATCGAGAAAAAAGTTATAGAAATTATATCTGACATACTTAAAATACCAAAAGATAAAATAAACAAAAAATCAAAGCTTCAAGATTTTGGCGCCAACGAATTGAATCTTCTAGATATCTTAAAAACTCTTAAAACACAGCTAGAGATCAACAACACAGATGAAGACTTACAAAATCTTCAAACCGTAGAAGATTTTATTGATTATGCCATATGTTATTATTATAATGAAGATGATATCTGTAATTTAGAGTTTGCCACAGACTGTATCGACACATCTGAAGTTATTGCTATAGTATCCGCAAACTTAAACATCCCGCATACAGATTTAGATTTAGACGCTAGACTAGTAGAAGATCTTCATTGTTCAATTTCTGATTTAAGATTTCTTTTTACAAAACTTGGCCTAGATCTTGATAAAATAATGGATCCGGAAATCACAACAAATGAAATTATCAAAACAACTTGTAATTTATTCTAAACGAAAGAGACCGGCACAATACCCGTCTCTTTTTTATTTTATCTTTTACAAATTTTCCCCGCCTACGCTCCGCTTCTGCGGGGCAGACTAATTTCCTAACTTGCTAATTTCCTAACCCTACTAACCCTAATAAATCCAGAGCAAGGTATTATTTCAATTCCTTTCTTTTCTAATTCATCACACAATAAATTCATACCTATTGAATCCGATGACATATGCCCTGCTATTACGATATTTAGATGTGCTTTCTCAGCTTCTTTTCTATGATCTTCTCCAATATGCATACCAACTATTGTGCCTACTCCTGCATTTGCGATCTTGAGGTAAGCATCTTTTGAGCCACTTGTTCCACCCGTTATTTCTGTTACTGCAATTTTGCCCAAATATCTATCCTCGCTTCCTACAAAAAGTTTTGGCCCTACTTTTGTTTTTATAGCCTCACTATATTCAGGAATTTCTTTTAGAAGTTTTAGTAAGTCTTTTACTCTTTCTAATTTATTTTCATTTTTTTCAATAAGATTGAATAAATAATTTGCAACCATATTATCAGCTGGTGTATGAGTACACATAAGTTCAAGTCCTAGTAGTTTTGCACTATCTACTACTTTGTTGTGGTTTGAAGCATTTACTCCACGAGTTACTTCACTCATTCGAAGCTTTGTGATGTCTTCTGCAATATTTATTGGAATTCCATATTTGTGAAGAACTTCTATCTGAAGCTCCATTACTTCTCCAAGACCTGCGAGACCCACTCCTAATGGATGATGTCCTATTATTAGGTCAATGGGCTTTTTCTTTGAAAGTTCATTTGCAAGAAGAAGTTCTGAGGTATCAATATCGATTCCTACCATTACTCTTTTTACTTGCTTGCTAAGTCCTGTTGTTAAAATTCTTGAATCTGCATAAGGATTCGTGAGGGATTCAACATCAAATTCTTTTTTCTGATCCTTACTAAGTTCTTCAAATTTTTCTTTTTGATATTTTAGTTTTTTATTTACATAAGCAGAGCCCCTAAGATCATTTTTAATGCCTAGACTTATTACTAAATCGTAAATTTGTTTTACTGTTAACATGGGGTTAGTTGGTTAGGTGGTTAGTGGGTTAGTGGATTAGGTGGTTAGTAGGTTAAGTGATTGATAGATTAGGGAATTCCTAACTTTCTAACCATCTAACATTCTAACCCTATATAATACTTACAGAAGCGACTTTATCTCCAGCACCTTTAAATGACATAAGTCTGACGCCTTGAGTTGCGCGACCCAAACTTGGCACTGTTTTAAGGGCTAATCTTATGACCTGAGCACTTTGAGATATAATAATACAGTCTTTGTCGTTTATTTCTTTTGTAATGATAAATGCTGAAACTATTTTTCCTGTCTTTGGTGTAGTTTTTGCAGTCTTAACTCCACTACCCCCACGACCTTGGACCTTGTACTCTTTTAAGTCACTCTTTTTACCATATCCATTTTCCATCACTATAAATAATTTGCTTCCGTCTTTGTCATTGGAGTCAACCACATCCATTCCAACAATTTCATCTGAGCCCTTTAGTCTCATTCCTCTTACTCCTGATGCACCGCGTCCCATTGGTCTGATATTTTTTTCTTTCATTCTAATGGCTTGCCCACCACTTGAAGTAAGAATTATTTCATCATTTCCGCTTGTTGGTCTTACCCATTCTAAGATATCTCCGTCTTTTAATTTGAGCGCCAAAAGTCCTGACTTTCTTACGTTTGCAAATTTTTCTATTTCAACTTTTTTAATCAATCCTGCACGAGTTACCATTGTAAGATACTTGAATTTTTTATCTTCTGTAGAGAAAATTGCAGTAACTTTTTCCTCAGGTGCAAGCTGTAAAAAGTTTACGATGTTTTGGCCCTTTGCCTGACGAACTGCAACTGGAATTTCATATGCCTTAAGCTGGAATACACGTCCTTTACTTGTAAAATAAAGTATGTCTGAAAGCGTATTTGCAGAAAATAAATGTTCTACGATATCTTCTTCTTTTGTCGTAACTCCAATGACACCTTTTCCACCTCTATTTTGTGTATGGAAATTTTCTGTAGACATTCTCTTAATATAACCATCTTTTGTCATGATAATAACAATGTCTTCTTTTGGAATAAGGTCTTCGTTGGAAATTTCATTGACTTTGCCTTTTACAATCTTTGTTCTTCTATCATCACCATATTTTTCTTTTATTTCTAGTAATTCATCTTTTACAATTTTCAAAATCTTTTTTGGATCTTTCAAAATATCAGTAAGCTCTTTGATAAGCTTTTGTTTTTCTTTGAGCTCTTCTTCAACACGAAGCTTCTCAAGATTTGCTAGTTGTTGTAATTTCATTTCCAAAATTGCAATTGTCTGACGTTCTGAAAATTTAAACTGTTTCATCAAATTAACTTTTGCAACATCTTTATCTTTTGATTGTTTTATGGTTTTTATAATTGCATCAATTTGCTCTAGCGCCATCACCAATCCTTCTAATATGTGCGCTCTATCTTTTGCCCTATTTAATTCAAATGTGACACGGCGTGTAATAACAATTTGACGATGCTTGATAAACTCACTTAGCATTGTCTTAAGGGACAATAACTTTGGTTGAATTCCATTTATAAGCGCTACCATATTAAAATGGAATTTTTCTTGCAATTGGGTATGCTTATATAAACTATTTAAAACTTTCTTTGGATAAGCACTATCCTTAAGATAAACTACAATTCTTACACCTTCTTTATTTGATTCGTCTCTGAGATCTGTAATCCCTTGAACTTTTTTATCTTTTACAAGATTTGCTATTTTTTCTATAAGAGTGGACTTATTTACTTGATATGGAATTTCTGAAACAATTATCTTAAAACTTTTTTTTGCCTCAACGATATCTGCCTTTGCACGAATTACAATTCCACCTTTTCCTGTTGAGTATGCTGACTTAATCTCACTTGCATCATACATGATTCCACCAGTTGGAAAATCTGGTCCTTTTACAAACTCTATTAAGTCATCTACATCTGCCTCTGGATGATCAATTAGATGACATGTTGCATCTACTAATTCACGCAAATTGTGTGGGGGAATATTTGTAGCCATACCAACAGCAATACCCATAGAACCGTTTAGAAGCAATTGTGGGAGCTTTGAAGGAAGCACTACTGGCTCTTTGTGGCTTCCGTCATAGTTCGGCATAAAATCAACCGTGTCTTTGTCTATATCAAAAAGCATTTCTTCAGCTATTTTTGAAAGTTTTGCTTCTGTATAACGCATAGCAGCAGCACTATCCCCATCCAATGATCCGAAGTTACCTTGACCATGAACAAGTGGATAACGAAGTGAAAAGTCCTGTGCCATTCTTACCATAGAATCATAAACAGCAGTATCTCCGTGTGGATGATACTTACCCAAAACTTCTCCAACAACCGTTGCAGATTTTCTAAATTTTGCTTTTGAGCGGAGTCCTATACTCCACATAGCAAAAAGTATTCTTCGATGAACTGGTTTAAGACCATCTCTTACATCAGGAAGCGCACGAGAAACAATAACGCTCATTGCATAATCCAAGTATGACGTTTTCATTTCATCAACTATTGGTTGAAATGTTACATTTTTTTCTGGAAGAAGCTCGAACGTTCTTTCTGTAACCTCTGTCTTTTTATCATCCTCATCCTCTTCTTCTTCAACTTCATCATCCTCATCCTCTTCTTCTCTTTTTTTAATTTCAGGTTGTTGAAATGATGAAAAAATATCACTTTCTATATTTGATTCTGATTTTACTTCTTCAGCATTTATTTCTATAATTTCTTTTGATTTCTTTTTTTCTATTTTCCTTACCTTAACTTCTTTGATTTCTTTTTTTACTGCTTTAATTGGTTTTTCTGACTTCAAAACAACAGCTTTTTTTACCCTCGCCTCGACATAGCCTTTGACGGAGCCGGGCTGTTTTTTTTCAACTTTTTCTGCCTTAATGGGTTTCTTTTTTGGAGCTTTTGGAGCTTCTTTTTTGCTTACTTTTTTTATTGTCCAAGCCATATAATTTATGCGTAAAAATAATAAAAAATGACTGTTTAGCCACCTTTATTCTAGCAAAAAATACATATAAAATCAACCCAAATCCCACCTCTGAGGTGTGCCACCTCAGAGGTGATTAAATTTGACATTTCAAGCTTAAAGTAGTAAGGTTTTAGCAAATAACAAATCCTTGGGAGGATAAAATGGACACAAAAAAAGCATTATTAACATTATTTGGTTTAATAACCTTAGTTGCAATAGTTTATTTGGGAGTCTACTTAATAACCGGAAAAATACCTACAATAGACAAAATTCCTGTCAATGTTTTAGAAGACCCCATAATCTTTAAGCCTATATCAAGGGCATGGGACATCTTAACTATCCCAATAATTCTACTCGGGCTAATCTATATTATTTCCAAAACAAGAGAGAACGAGAAGTCTTACTTTCCCGAAGAAGCATTTATACTTGCAATAGCCCTTTTTATATGTTTCTTAATTACGTTTTCTCTTTTTGGATTTTTCTATTTAGCAAAGTATGCATTTATTATTGGATTAGCTATTGGCATAGGATGTATAATAATAAAAGTTGATTTGGAAAAAATTGGTACGAACAAAAAATATCAGTTCGTCCTTGCTTTCATAGCCCTAATGTTTTGCCTTGGATGGAATGTGATTTACGGATTACCAGGAATATTAATGGGGCTCATTTATTTTGTATTAATATGTATTCAGCCATTAGCATGGGCTTGTATTTTTCAATCAATATTACCCGCCCATAATCAAACCAGGGAAAATGAAACTAAGGAAAATAAAATAAAAGAAG
>JAEHGL010000032.1 GCA_019248485.1 Candidatus Komeilibacteria bacterium S5_K13
TGGTCACAATGAAAGACTTGAATTTTTGGGTGATGCAGTACTTGAACTTGTTTCAACAGTTTTTTTATACAAAAAATTTCCAGAAAAACCAGAAGGCGAACTTACAAACATACGCGCAAGTCTTGTTAATTCAGATAGTCTTACAGATGAGGCTGTAAAACTAAATCTTGAATCATATCTGTTTCTAAGTCACGGGGAATCAAAAGACAAAAACAGCAAAGCAAGAAAATATATATTAGCAAATTGCGTAGAAGCGATAATAGGTGCTATTTATCTAGATAGTGGCTATGAAAAAGCATCCGAGTTTATTGAAAAATATATTTTATACAAACTTGAAAACATAATGAAAAAAGAGTTATACATTGATCCAAAAACAAAATTTCAAGAAAAGGCTCAAGAAATACACAACATAACTCCAAAGTATAAATTATTAGAAGAGCGTGGTCCTGACCACAAAAAAGTGTTTACTATAGGTCTCTACATAAATAATGATTTAATATCAAAAGGAAAAGGCGAATCAAAACAAGAAGCTGAAATAGATGCGGCAAAAGCTGGCATCAAAAAACAATCTTGGTAGTAATAATCAAATACACTCTTATTGTGTTATTAATGAGTATTGTTCATATTTAAACAAATATCAAATAAAAATAAAAACTACTATACTGACACTAATTCTTTCTATTCGTATTATTAGTATGCATTAGTATATTAGCATCGCATTTATGTTTCTTAAGAAAATAGAAATTCAGGGTTTTAAATCCTTTGCAAATAAAACAGAATTGTTATTTGACCAAAATCTTACAGCCATCGTTGGTCCAAATGGTTCTGGAAAATCAAATGTTGCCGACGCTATAAGATGGGCAACAGGAGAACAAAGTCAAAAACTTCTTCGTACAAAAAAATCTGAAGAAGTGATTTTTGCTGGATCAGATACAAAAAATAGACTAGGCCTTGCTGAGGTAAGTCTTTTTTTAGATAATCATGACAAAAGAGCTCCCATTGACTATGATGAAATCGTAATCACGAGACGTGTTTATAGAACTGGTGAAAGTGAATATATCATAAACAAAAATAAAGTTAGACTTATTGATGTCCAACTACTTCTTGCTCAAGCAAGCTTTGGACAAAATAATTACTCTATTATAGGTCAAGGAATGATTGACTCAATTTTAAGTCAATCAAGCGCGTCTCGAAAAAACTTTTTTGATGAAGCAACTGGAGTAAGAGAGTTCCAAATAAAAAAAGAAAAGTCTCAACTTAAATATGAAAATACGCAAGAAAATCTTGAAAAAAGTCGTCTTATACTAAATGAGCTCAGTCCTCGTCTTAAATATCTTACAAAACAAGTAAATAAATTTTCCAAGTTACAAGAAACAAAAAGTGATTTAGAAGAGTCTCAAAATAATTACTATGGATTTTTATTAAACGAAATTAAAGCAAAAATAGACACTACAAAAAAAGAATTAGTAGAGAAAAATAAGGCAAAAGAAATAATAGAAAAACAACTTCTCGATATTGAAAACAAACTATCCCAAGAAGAAAACAAAAATAGTTATTCAAAAGAGTTCAATCTATTACAAGACAAGCACGAAGAATTATTAACTTCAAAGAATCATCTGATTCATGATAGGGTGGTCTATCAAGGAAAGCTTGATGTTGAATTTTCAAATACAGGAAAAGATAATATTTCCTGGCTAATGGAACAAAAAAATGAGCTAGAAAAAGAAGAGCAAAAAAATCAAAAAGAAATTATTGAAATAGAAAACAATCTCAACAAACTATCAAAAGAATTAATAGAAAAAAATACCCGCCAAGAAGAATTTATTGCCAAAATAAACCAAATACAACAAAAACTTCAAGAAAACGCTCAAATAGATAATAGTAGTGATTCAATAAATTCTGACGAAATTAAACTTAAGATTAATAAGCTAAACACATCTTTCCAAAAACTTATCTTAGAAATTGATACGATGGAAATAGGCTCTATAAAACAAGAAATCTTTTTTATAAGCAAAGAAATAGAATACTTACACAAAAACATCAATAAAGAAAATGGAGAAGATAATACGGGGATCAAGAAAAATTACTTTCGCCTTCAAGAAGAATTCAACAAATATTTACTTAGTAAAGATTCACTAGTCAATGAAATATTTGATCTCAAAAATCAAAAGAATTCACTTGATAATAAGCTATCCTTCCTAAAACAAAGGCAATCAGAAATATCTTCGAAAATAAAAAAAGTTGTAGTTGATATAGAAATAGCAAATTCAAAAGACAGATCACAGATACAAGAACAAATTGAATCTGCCGTATCAAATCTAAACAACAAAATAGCTGATCTTGATAAGGAAATATCAAAAATAAAATCTCAAATAGACAACCTAGATGCTGAAAATGAGAAAAATAGAAAAAATATATTTGAGCTTCAAAAAAATGCAAGAAATATTCAATTAGAACTTGATAAATTAAACCAAGAATCAAATGAAATAAATATTAGCCTTGCAAGACTACAAACGAAAGAAGAAGATATCAAAAATGAGATTTCTCAAGAAAGTGTTAATATAGAAAATCTAAATTTTGAAAGCCATATAAACAAAGATGAAATTTTTGAAAAAATAAACAGACTAAAAAGACAATTATCTCAAATAGGGGAGATAGAAGAAAACGTTGAAAATGAATATAGTGAAGTAGAAACAAAATACAATTTCTTAAATCAACAAATAATAGACCTTGAAAATGCTTCAAAAAATATCAAAGAAATCATAGAAGATCTAAACAAGAAAATAGAAGAAAAATTTGATAACAATTTCAAAAAAATTAATGAAACCTTTGGTAAATACTTCAAAATATTATTTAATGGCGGAAATGCAGAACTTCAAATCACTAAGTTTGACGATTTAGAAAAAGAAGAAACACCCGAAGAAATAGGGGGCACAGAAGAAACGGAAGAAGCAAAAACAAGAAGCAAAAAAACTGCAAACTCAGGAATCGCTGATATTACAATGATTGTAAAAATTCCTGGTAAAAAACTTACAAGCGTAAACTTTTTATCTGGCGGAGAAAAGGCGCTTACCTCTATTGCACTTGTCTGTGCTATTATATTCAATAACCCATCTCCATTTGTAGTTCTCGATGAGGTAGACGCAGCGCTTGATGAAGCAAACTCAGAAAGATTTGCTGAAATAGTAGACATGTTAAAAGACAAGACGCAATTTATATGCATTACTCATAATCGTGCCACAATGCACAAAGCAGAGACATTATACGGCGTTACAATGAGCGAGGATGGCATATCAAAGATACTTTCAATCAGCTTTAGTGAGGCAAAAAAGTATAGCGAACAATAAAAACGTATTTACTAAAAAAAGAGTTAACTTATGTTAACTCTTTTGTAAATACTAATCTCTTATCTAATAATTCCTCCCTCATATATAGACCCCCTTGGAACATAAAATATATACCTGTCCACGGTTATATCATAAGCCTGAGTAATCATTGGTAAAAATAATAGACGATAAATCTTTTTAATACTAGAATAAGCGGGGCGCTTATAAATTTTGTATAGACGTGGCCATAGTACATCTCCACAATAAACAGTTGTATTCTTTGCTAATACGCGTTTATAAGAATATAAAGAGTTTGTGATGTATTCCCAATATTTATTGTCCACGCTCTTAATAATGTAATAACTGCTAGTACTATTATCCAAGGAATACCCCTTACCATCAAGGTAAATATACGACAATCTAGTTCCATCATCCCTATAGCAAGGCCATTGTGATGTTGGCTGTGAAAAAATTGCCGGACGTGATATTATGACGAAAAGTAACGCACTCAAACTAAGACATAGACAAATTAAAGCTACTTTCGTCATTGCTTTTGGAAAGGCAGTATAATAATGCCCACGTCCGTATAAGGAATCGTCATCATATTGCGAATACAATGGAGCATCGTCAAATGGCGTATTTACGATTCCATTCCATATGTGTACTACAACAACACCAAGGGATACAAAAAAAACAATAATAACCATGAATCCTCCTATAAATAGGTTATTTTAAATTTACTGTTATTATAATACGTGATTTTTGTTTGTCAATACATACGTAATAACTGGTAATAGCAATTAAAAAAACCGCCAGAAATTATTCTAGCGGTTTTTTGTTTATAATAAATACTGTAGTCCTATCCACATAATTATAATATGAATAGAATTATCAACAACAGTGTATACAATACATGAAAAAATTAGATCAACTTCATGATATTGCTCTTTTGATTCAATCGCTTTTGCAATATTTCTACCCTTTATAACCTTAAGCCATTTATCACCCAAAGACCAAAAGTCTATTGGGAAATGGCTCAAAACTATAAAAAGAAATATTGAAGAATCGAATCTCCACAAAAATGCACAGACGCTAATAGTATATATTATTGAATGAACTAAGCACATTATAAATCCGACCATATTTTTATTTGATTTTATAAGCGCCATTTTTTTGCTTTGAAGCAAATAATCACCCAATAAGTGCCCTAGTATTATTTTTGCAAATAAATTCTCCATCATATCCTCCTTAGAATAGTTAAACAAAATTCTTCTGCTTTTTCCTTAAGTTGATCTAGATTACAATCCGTATCTACAATAAAAAGATTTAGTTTATTTTCATTACAAATTCTCGTAGTTTCTTCTAGTCCTGGAATCTTTTTTATAAACGGAATAAGTTCTGGAGTTCCTCTATTCTCGACTCTTGAGATATTAACCTTTTCATCACAACCAATATAAAGTATTTTTCCTCCCAAAAAACGGAAAATACTTTTATCAGATTGCATTCCATAAGGAACCTCTATGAATAAATGCCTGCATAGATAGTCAACTCCCCTTAAAGAATCTGCCAATAAATTCATCCAAGGCTCTTTTATAACGCTTTTTAAAAGCTCCTCATCATTAAGAGCGACGCTTATTAAATCCTCTGTTGCAAGTCTACTTTGTATAAAAGGTTTTAGTTTTTTATTAAACTCGTCCGTGTTAATAAATGCAATATGATCATCATACTCCTTGAGCATTTCCAAAAAAGTAGTTTTACCAGAACCAGGTCTTCCAACAACCATAAATATATTGGTAATTTTTAAAACACTTTCTAATAACCTTGAAATCACGAAACTAGAAACGCATTCTGACAGCTTTTCTAATTCCAAATCTTTTGCAAACAATCTTGCCCCAGTAGAAGAAATCTTTTGGTACTTACTTTCACAAAATATATACAAATATTTTGTTATCCCAAAGCGTTTATTATTATACAAAGCTATTTTCTTCTCATATTCAAGATCATCTCCATTTCTAATTCCTCTTATCATAATTATGTCTGAGGATTTGACGTCCATCATTTTGAATTCATCTAAAGTCATCACAACAACATTTTTGGGTAATTCATAAGAATACCACATTTCTTTTGACTCACTTGGCGTAAACCAATTGTCATTTTTTTCTTCATTTACAGAACAAATAACAATAAGTTTTGATACAAATTCCGCTACATTTTTCACAATTGAGACATGTCCAAATGTTGGCGGGCAAAAGCTTCCTGGATAAATATAGGTTGTCATCTTTCCTCCTATGCATGTATTGTTAAATTTCTATTCCTATATTATCATTAATGTATAGATTGCAATTATCTAAATATGAATTTTTCTAAACTTATCACTTTTGAGCCATAAATAAAGGCTAATATATTAACAAACTGTCGAACTTATTCGACAACAATAAACAAACATATGCTTTCTGAAATAAAAAATAGACTAAAAGAATTAAATTTTAGCAACAACGAAATAAGGGTTTATATAGCCCTTACTCAACTTGGTGAAGCAAAAGCATCAGAAATAGCAAAAAAATGCAACCTCCCAAGAACAACAGTTATTAGTATTTTAAATAATCTAGAAAAACAAAAATATCTTAGTGCTCATAGACACCACTCAACATCCTACTATTGGATAGAGTCTCCAAAAACCATAAAAACCATTTTAGAAAATAAAATTGAAATAGCCGACAAGCTAGATACATTACTTACAAATCTATATAGACAAGAAGCACATTTTCCTACTACTCAAATATATGACACAAAAATAGGAATTAAAAATTTTATAGAAAAAACCCTATCAAATCTTGATCGAAAATCCATTATATACACAATAGACACCCCTAGTTCCAAAAATTATTCAAAAATATTTAATAAGCAAATCGAAGAAAATATAATTAACCTAAAATTAAAAAAGGACATAATCACTAAAACACTAATTCATTTTAATTCTTTCAAAGATATCCCAAAAGAAAAGCTAAAAAGACAAAATATTCATATTAAAGAACTTCCAAGTGGTATAAGCTTTGAAGCATCTTTATGGATAATAAACGACTCACTTATTCATTTTTCTGGAAACCCTCCTTTTATAGTTGTTATAAAACACGATCAAATCGTATCTGGAATAAAAAGTATATATAGCTTTTTATGGAGCATTTCACAAATTAGAGAAGAAAAATAATAGGAGCACTGTTAATTGCTTTTATTATTGACAATAGCCTCATAATGCGATATTATATTCCCAAGCGTCACGGCTCAAATTATTAATCATTTTAATCTAAAATACCCTATGTTAAGTATTAGATTCACAAGAATTGGAAGAAAAAAGACTCCTCTATATAGGATAGTCATCATGGACAAAAGAAAAGATCCATGGGGCAAATATCTAGAGAAATTAGGCTTTTATAATCCAAGAACAAAAGAAACTCAATTAAATAAAGAAAGAATTGAACACTGGTTAAGCGTTGGTGCAAAAGCTTCTGAGACCGTTTTTAATTTATTTGTTAAAAATGGCATTGTAACTGGAGATAAACAAAAATCAGTAAAAATCACAAAGAAAAGAACTGAAAGAATTGAAAGAGTAAAAACAGAGAAAGCTAAGCTTGATTCAGACAAAAAAGCATCCGCCGACGCCAAGGCTTTGGCGGACAAAGAAGCAGAGGCTGAAAAAGTAGCTCAAGAAGAAGCAAAGACTGCAGAACTAGAAGCTCAAAAAGAAGCTAAAACAAATCCAGTTGTAGAAGAAACACCTATTATAGAAACTCCGGTTGAAGAAGTAAAGGAAGAGACTCCTACTGAAAAAGCAAAGGTTGCAGAAAAAGCACCAGCAACAGAAGAAACTCCAAAAACAGAATAATTATACCTTCATTCGAAATTAGACATTTGAAATTTGAAATTCCCTCGGGTCAGAGACCCGAGGACTCGCGGGTATCGTATAGTGGCTATTACACGACCTTGCCAAGGTTGAGAGGGGGGTTCAATTCCCCCTACCCGCTCCATCCTTCGCTAAAGCTTCGGCTTGGCACGGCCATTTGAGTTTATATATTCATACTTATATATAGAAAAGCGATTTATATGTATTATGTTTATATCTTAAAAGAAATTAATAAAAACCATTTTTATATTGGTTATTCTTCTGATTTAAAAAATAGATTTAAAGCACACTATAATAAAGAAGTATTATCTACAAAGGATAAACAATGGAAATTAAACAATTATTTTGTGTTTAATAATATTGTAATTGCTAAAAGATTTGAAAAATATTTAAAATCAGGTTCTGGAAGAGCGTTTTGTAAAAAACATTTTAAGCTTTAGCAAAGGATATGGTACGCCGTAGTTAAACGAAGGCGACCAATCAAAAAATCCCAATATTAATGGGATTTTTTGTTATACATGTAAAATAATTTATTTAACGCTTTTTAGAATATTCCAAATTTGTTCTTGTGTAATATTATGTTCTGGCATCCAAATTCCATCTAAATTTTCTGGTGCTTTTTGATCGCTTGATACTACCCAGGTCGCTCTATAAACCGCATTATTTATCTTTATTCCTGAACACAACAATGCACCTCCACATGCTATTTTGAAAACCTCAACATTACTAGAAATTTTTTCATTATCATATCCAACTAACAATCCTCCTTCAATTTCAGTGGGATTAGTGATTTCTATAATCTCTCCCACTAAATCAACATTATACTTTTTAAAATCAGTCCTGAAATGAATATTATTTTCATCAACCCTACAATCTCCCCAATTTTTTGGATATGAAAATTGAAGTCCTGCAATTTTACTATTGCAGAGTTTCGTATCTACGTTTGCCCCTTCTGCGACTTCACTAACGATTTGTTGTTTATTTTGTTCTTGATTCTGATTTTGATTTATATTTAGATTATCTTTATTCGTTTTTATCGAACACCCACAAACAACAAATAAACACAAAACTAGAATAACAAATGATGTTTTTTTCATAATATATGATTTAATAATTACGTATTACTTATATCACAAATTTATGAGGATTTCAACAATTAGACCAAATTCCCCACAATTACATTTCTAACGTCCTCCTTCATATTTAAAAACATGCGGGACCAAGGAGCTCCATTCTACGCGCTAGCGTAGAGTGTCTTCCGAAGTTTTAACGAAGGGAGAAACTGTATTTGCGATTTTATATTATTTTATATAGGCGCTTCGAATGGCTAGCCATCCAAAGAAACCCATTTCTATTGGGTTTTTTTGATACCCCTAAAGAGAAGTGCGAACTGAGATATATTTTTACTCAAATTGTTGGTATAATTATACTATAAATTAAAAATAAATTTATGAAAAAAATTCAAAAAATAAAAATAATAAGTCTTCTTTTTACAATCTCGGCATTATTTATATTATTTTTTATGCATAGGACTTATGCTGTGCTAGTAGCTATGGACCCACTGATTTTATATGAGGACGGTAAAAAAATTAACGATAACTCTGTGATAATTGATTATAGTCATGGCAAAGAAGTTTGTTTTAACGGTTCAATTCAGTTGTATCAGGAATATGAAAATGATCTAATAATAAATCTATATAAAACTTCAGAACCGAATCTTTTAAATTATAGTGGAGAGAGAACTAAGTCTCTTCTAGGCAATCAAAATTGTGTTCAATATATAAAAATAAATTGGGAGAGTTTATGGAAACAGTGGCTTGAGCGTAAAGAATCGGCAAGCGAAAAATATAAAAAAGAAAAAAACTACTATTATCGGAAGCGTATTGATGAAGAAATTGAACAAACAAAATTAATAGTTAGTCCTAAAATAACATCTAATATAACAGAAGATTTGTGGGATAAAAGAATTATCCTAATAAATGAATTTGACCATACTATTCCTGCTTGTCAGTATTCTTGGGAAGAGTATGATGCCTACCTTCAAAATTATATTGACAATGCTATTTATTATAGTAGATTTACTATTC
>JAEHGL010000033.1 GCA_019248485.1 Candidatus Komeilibacteria bacterium S5_K13
AGTAAGAATGGGGTATGAGGTTGTTTTGTTTATAGAGGATTATGAAAATAATGACAAAGATTTCGACGCAATATTAAAAGATATTGCTTCTGGAAATTTTGATATAATAATCTACAAAAACTATAAAATGAACAATCTCCCAGACCATGAATTTTTCAAAGAACTAGAAAATCGCTCTACCTACGGAAATATTATCGTTGCAGGCATATTTATGTTTCCAATATCCGATTATCATCTTGATACTTTTTTAGAAACATTGCCCAAAACCCGCATAATAGAATATACTCCCAATGAACACAATTACATTGACGAAATAAACGAACTGATCTCATGTCATAAGACCGCATAAAAACGGTCTTTTTTATTTAAAAAGGGACCATTTAAAAATGGTCCCCGTATTTTTCATAAAATTTTGCTATTTCTTTTGCTTTGCGTGATTTTGCAAAGCCGATATTTACAATGAGCTCTTCTTTTTCACCTTCATAGAAAAGTATAAAAACGTCTCCATCGCGATATCTTCCCGTTCTACCAACTCTCTGAACAATTCTTCTTGGATCAGTAATTGGTTCATAAAAAAATACCACATCAACGGCTGGAAAGTTGAGCCCTTCTTCACCAATAAGCGTTGCAACAAGTATATCAATTTGGCCATTTCTATATTCTTTTAGAATTTCGTTCTGACTTTTTTGAGTCATTCCTTTGTCCTTAGACTTACTAGTTTGACCAATGAACTTATTAATGTTTTTTTCTGGAAAAACTGTTTTAAGATAATGCACTACCTTGTCCAGCGTATCTCTATAATTAACAAAAATGAGAATCTGAGAAGACATATACATCCTTATAGTTTTTTCCATTTCATGAAGCTTCGCATCCCGATAAACAGCAGACCAGTTATAAGAAGCGTTCTCTGGATGATAGGCTACTGGATAACTCATTTTTATTGTCCATAGATTAACTCGGCAAAGCATTTTAATACTTTCTACAATAGCTCTGTTTAATCTAAAGGCGTATTGAGAAGGCTTTTTGCTTATATTTTCAAAATACTTACTTTCCAAAAATGCTCGAAATTCATGAACTCCTTTTTCAAGCATAGTTATGGCTGTATGAAAGAGAAAAAGTAGTCCCCAGTCTCTTAGCGCCAAAGAAGCATTTGTGTCTTTTGGATGTTTTTCCTTGAATCTATCAAGAGCACCTTTTAATCCTTCTCTTCTTTTTTCTTTGTTCCATTTTTCAAACCATTTTATATTGATTGCTATTTCAAGGCCTTCTTCATCTTTATAAAATGATTTATCCAAAAGACCTAGGAAACCATATTCGTCACAATCAATCATCTTCAGCCACTGCCTTTCCCGTTTTATGATCAAACGAAATTCTTTTCTGAGATTTTCCATCAAACTACTTTCTATTGGACTTACATGTCTTTTCACGCCAACCTTATAAATATTCTTTTTGAAAACATAAGGAGCAACATCAGGACTATTTTCTGTTTTGGCAATAATATTTGAAAATTTAAGTCCCATAATTTTCAAAATTTCTTCAAGTTTTTTGGGATCAGAATCAAGTGACCCAGTAAAGCCAGTCAGCCGAATATCTTTGTAATTTGAATAGAGGTTCGCAAGAGTTACATAATCATAATTGCCAACCATTTTGTGGACTTCATCAAAAATTACAAGCTGAATATCTTCTGGGCGTCCTATTCCATTTCCTTTTTTGACTTCCCTCGTAATTGTCTGTGGGGTTGCAACTATGATCTGATTGTTGTCCCAAATTTCACGACGCTTTTTCTGTGAAACATCCCCGGTAATAACTTCCGTGTTTATTCCTAGGAAAATTTCATTTGCCTTGTCCCTGTGTTGTCTGCATAGCGGCTTTGATGTAGCGAGAATCAAGATTTTTTTATTGACCTTGTTGTATTTGAGAAAATAAAGAGCTGTAAGAAGCTCTATATAAGTTTTCCCAAGTCCGGTTTCAATTCGGACAAACGAATTTGATTTAACGCATTCATAAACAGTCTCAAGCGCATAAAGACGTGCCTCCACTTTGTGTCTGACAACATTTTTATCAAACACATAAAACAGCTTTTCAAAATCATCTTCCAAAAAATCTGGCCCCAAACCAAGATTGCCAAGCGCCATTAGAATTTTTTTTTGTAATTCCTCTTTTGGTGTTCTCCGTAAGTCCTTATTGGTCTCAACTATTTCAAATGTCCTGTCTGTAAAAATATCTAGCTGATCAGGACTATCGAATTTTTTTCTCTTAGGCATTATTCCTCCTATATGGAAATGCTATTTTGTATAAAGATTAATCCAATTAAATTGTGCTGTCAAACAAAAATATTGACATTTATTAAATTACTCATTATACTACTATGAAAACTAAAAAACTGGAGGATACGATGAAAACAACAAGAATGATCATATTGATGGGGGTGGTAGGGTCTATTATAGCCATAATTGTGATTACAACTTGGCTTAATTATGCCCCCATGGGACAGAATCTGTCCATAAAAATATCACCGACAGATACCAATCTCCGTGGTTTTGAAATAGGAATATTCCACGGCCTTACAATATTACCAAGTCTCATTATTTCTCTATTTGGGAACAGCCCTGGAGGAATATATGCAACAAATAACAATGGACTAAAATATGACTTAGGATTTGTTCTTGGCATATTATTACCCATTCTAATAATTTTTGGGGCGTATGTCTATGCGTTTGCATGCATGGAAAAAATACTAAATGATACAAAGCAAGCACTAAGGATGACAAAAAATCATGATTGACAATAAAGATCTTGCATCAGAAATAAATGAGCACATAGTCTTTATTTGTCTAAGTGGTGAAATGAGCTCAGATAGCGTTTTGGATGCACAATTAAGAAAAGAAGAAATGGGGGGAAATCATGAATAAAAATATAGTCCTCATTAGCGAAATGCTTGCTATTGGCGAAAAAGATCTCATAGAGTTCCTAAAAAGCTTTTTTGAAGATCATGAACTCAGTGTTTACACACACAAGCTCAATTCAGAAACAAATATCCGGACGGACGAGGTTCTCAGTGATAAAATCGCAAACTCAAGATTAGTTATCTTTTGCAACATTTACGCAATTGATAAATATAGAGATTTTATCAGAGCAATCACAGAAAAAGAAATAGGGGGGGAACCTATCTATGTAATGGCCCTCTCAAATGATCCAACTGTTGATGAGGCATACAAGTGCATGACACTAGGCATGGTGGACTACATAATACTTCCCATTCAACCACTTGACCTATTACAAAAAGTAGAGGGGTATGTCTCCTAAGCCAAATAATCAACTATAAAAGCGCCTCATAAAGAGACGCTTTTTTATTTCTATCTATGTTAATGGGCGCATTTCCGTTCGATCGGGTCGAATGACCCGACGGAAATGCGCCCCTAAATTCTATATTATTTATTCTATCTCCAAAAATCTCCTCTTTCCTACTTGAACTAAATATTTCTGATTGCTCTTAAAAATAAAATTGGTATCAATAATTTTTTCATTATTTACAGAAACCGCATTTTGTTCAAGCATTTTTCTTGCTTCTGTTCTTGATGAAACAAGCTTAAAATTTACCAATACATCAACAATGTTTGTATCACTTGCTAAATTGACCTTCTCTATATCTTTTGGTTTTTCTTTATTTTTAAAAACATTATCAAATTCTTCTTGCGATTTTTTTGCGTCTTTCTCCCCATGATAAATACGCACAATTTCATACCCCAAACGAACTTTCAAATTTCTTGGATTTTCACCACTTTCCATTTTGCTTTCTAATTCTTTTATTTCTTCAAGTGATAAATCTGTACAAAGTGTGAAATATTTTATAATCAAGTCATCTGAAATTGACATCACTTTTCCAAACATGTCATTTGGCAGATCACTTACGCCAATATAATTATCATAAGACTTCGACATTTTTCTTCCATCAGTTCCCTCAAGGAGTTGAAAAGTCATCACAATTTTATTTTTATTCTTCTCGCCTCGCCTTCGACGAGTCGAAGCGGGTAATTTTTGCATCAGAGTTCTACCACAAAGCATATTAAATAATTGATCATTCCCACCCACTTCCATATCCACATCCATTGACACACTATCGTATGCTTGCATAAGAGGATAAAAAAACTCATGAAGTGATATTGGCTTTCCTTCCTTCAATCTTTTCTGATACATGTCTCGTTCTAAAAATTGCTGAACCGTAAACTTTGAGCCCAGTTCAATAAGATCCTGAAATTTTAATTTTTTATTCCATTTGGAATTATATTTTATCTCTGCTTTATTATTCCCTTTGAAACTTAATAATTTTGAAATCTGATCTTTGTAAGTTTTTGCATTTTTCTTTACCTCGCTTGGAGAAAGCTGTTTCCTAGCCTCATCTTTTCCAGTGGGATCTCCTATTTGTGCCGTAAAATCACCTATAAGAAAAATTATTTTATGTCCCAATTCTTGAAATTGTCTTAATTTTCTTATACAAACTGCGTGGCCAATATGAATATCTGGCCTACTTGGATCTGCTCCAATATATATTTTCATTTTCTCTCCGGACTCAAGCCTCTTCTCCAAATCTTCACGACCTATAATATCTTGTACCCCACGGGTTAAAAGTTCGTCTATATTTATTTGTTTTTGCATATTGTTATGGTTATTTTAAATATATTCTAATTTTACGGTTTTTATTCAATATAGTCAAAAAACCTCTGCGGGGCATCTCTTTTCATTAATTATAATTATTTTCTAAAACTCCCCAATCTTGCTATAATATAGTTAATTAACAATTTTCAATTTTTTATTTAGCAATTGAATTACTATTTACTATTTTGCTATTTAAATTATAAATGACCGAATAATAAGTCACTTGCCCTCAGCCATGAGCTCGGGCCAAATGAAAAATTACAAAATAATAAATAGCAAATATCCATATGCCAATTGACTATTTCAATAAATCGTCACATCCTGCTTGGTCAAATAAAAGCGTAGGCAGTAAACAAATAACTCATGCTGGTGTAGTGCGTATGAGAAAAATACAAAAAGCTGCAAAAAATAGAGCCAAATTAGCGCTTCACAAACGTGCTGATGTCCAATTTGGACACAGACATACAAACAATAAAAAACCAAGAAAAGCTGACAAATTAAAATTCAAAAATCTTATACCAAATATCTTATTACTTATTGTGCTTGGATTTATTTTTGTGACAGCGGTTTTTGCATGGTATTCAAAAGACCTCCCTGACCCAAACAAAATCATAGATAGATCTGTAATACAAAGCACAAAAATTTATGATCGTGAAGGAAAAAATCTTTTATACGACATTCACGGAGCACAACAGAGAACACTTATTGAATTAAAGGATTTACCACCATACGTGACTCAAGCTACTATTTCTATAGAAGATAAAAATTTTTATCAGCATAGGGGCTTTTCTATTTGGGCAATGATTAGAACAACAATTACAAATGTCTTACAAGGAAAGATGGCTGGTGGATCAACAATTACACAGCAATTTGTAAAAAATGCAATTCTTACAAATGAAAAAAGTATTGCTAGAAAAGTCAAAGAACTTATACTTGCCTATAAAATAGAAAAAAAATACAGCAAAGAAGAAATATTGAAAATGTACTTCAACGAAATTCCATATGGGTCTGTTGCATATGGAATTGAATCTGCTTCAAATATTTATTTTGATAAACACGCAAAAGATCTTTCAATTGCCGAATCAGCAACGCTCGCTGCGATGACTCAAGCTCCATCATATTACTCTCCTTATGGAAAACATCGCGATATATTACTTGAAAGACAACAATATGTTTTAACATTAATGTTAAAACAAGAATATATAACACAAGATCAGTACAATATTGCAAAAGATGAAAAAATAAATTTCAAGCCACCAAAAGAAAGCTTAATAGCACCTCATTTTGTTTTTTATGTAAAATCAGAGCTAGAGGATATGCTTGGTGTAGACACCGTAGAAAAGGGTGGGCTAAAAGTAATTACAACACTTGACTTAGAAAAACAAAAAAAGGCTGAAGATATTATAAAAGAAAAAACCGTTGACTATGAAAAAACATATAGTGCCTCAAACGCAGCCCTTCTTGCAATTGATAATGCAAGTGGCGACATAATCTCAATGGTTGGTTCTCGTGACTTCTTTAGCGAAGATATAGACGGACAGGTAAACGTGACTCTCGCATCTCGCCAACCAGGAAGCTCTATCAAGCCATTTGTATATGAACTTGCATTTGAAAAAGGATATCAACCAGAGACAACAGTGTTTGATTTACCCACCATATTTAAAACAGACTCTTCTGACTATGAACCACAAAATTATAATTTGAAAACAAACGGACCAGTAACCCTAAGAAAGTCTCTTGCCGGATCACTAAACATTCCAGCTGTAAAAGTTCTTTATCTTGTTGGTATACAAAGCACACTTGATCACTTAAAAAATCTTGGCTATTCAACAATAAAAGATGCGTCTAATTATGGACTATCTCTTGTTCTTGGCGGACTTGAGGTAAAAATGATAGAACATACAAACGCTTTTGCAACACTTGCTCGTGGTGGAGTTTATAAGCCAACAAGATCAATACTTAAGGTTGAAGATGCGAGGGGAAATATACTTTATGAAGCAAAAAGTCCGAAAGAAAAAAAAGTTCTTGACGAAGAATCTGTCCGAAAGATTTCTAGTATTTTGTCCGACAACAGCGCAAGAGCATTCGTGTTCGGAGAAAAGAATTATCTTACGCTTTCTGTACCGGTAGCTGCAAAAACAGGAACAACAAATGATTTCAATGACGCGTGGACGGTGGGATATACGCCTGGTATTACAACGGGGGTTTGGATTGGAAATAATGATAATAGAAAAATGAAAAACTCTGCAGATGGATCACGTATTGCTGCGCCTATTTGGCAAGCATATATGCAAAATGCCATTTCAACATATCAATCATCTGGTTTTGCCGGATATGAGCCCAAACAAATTGACAAACCAATGCTAAATGGAAACTATCTTCAAACAATTAGCATAAAAATTGACAATAGAAATGGAGAGCTTGCAAACTCAGACACCCCAATTGAATTTATCACGCAAAAAATAATTTCAAAAATACACGATATTTTACATTATATAAACAAAGAAGATCCTCTAGGTCCGATTCCTAATCATCCAGACATTGACCCAAATTATTCTGCCTGGGAAGGACCTATTGCCAAATGGGCAATTGATAATGGATTTATAATAGATAACTCTTTTGAAGTAAATAATAATATAGAAGAAAATAAACCAGAAATAAAAATTATATCGCCTGCCAATAATGAAATTATTAAATCGCAAGACATAAATATTCAAATAGAGGCGACTGCAAAATCAGGAAATATTACTAGGGTAGTCTATAAACTAGATGGAATACAAATTGGATATCTTACAAACGAACCTTTTACCTATAACTATAAATTTACTGACAATATTATAAATGGACAACATAAATTAAGCGTTATGATTTTTGATGAGTATCAAAACTTTCGAGAAGAAAACATTCAAATTATCATAGACAGATAATAGACAAATAAAAAACTCAGCCTCTTTCGAGGGTCTGAGCTATAAAATCCATATATTACTGCACCCAAGAAAATCGCTCTAAGAAACATTTGAGCAAATTACTAGGTAATAGCCTAAATATATCTTATCAGTGATTTCCATGCTTGTCGTGGATGCAGAAATATACAGATTTTCGAATGAATACTAACTGAGAACTATAGCATATCTAAATTTTCTTGTCAATAGCATATATTACCATTGACTTTAGTCTTTTATTTATATATAATAGACAAAATAATCAAAAGGAGGAATAAATGCCAGGAATGCTATCCTGTGGAATAATATTGGGTGATGGCTTCGAAATGCTAAACTCAAATATTGACTCCATACCGACAGATCAAGAAAGCAATCTAGTAGAAGAATCGGGCAGTTCTACAACAACCGAAAAACCTGATGAATCTACATAGGTTCGCAAAAAAAACAATCATTGAGTTAGGCCCTTGCGACCTAACTCTTTTTATTTTTTATTTATAGCACCAGCAACTCTTTTTATCATAAATGCGGTTTCTTTATTTACATTGATAATTTCCAAATCAATTTGTGGATTTTTGTTTTGAAATACTCTAAAAATTTCATCTGCAAATGCCTGACCAACGGTAGATACTTTGTCAAAATCAAAAATAATAGTTTTAAATTTTTCTAATCCTGATACAACTCTTCTTGCCTCAGATCTAGAAATATAAATACTGTCTAGCGTGTATAGTCTTACTTTTATAGATGTTTTACTGAAAGAATAATCATCCTCTTCTGGTGCATAATATTTGAATATTTTTGATAAATCTATATTTGATTTCAAGTCAATTTCAAAAATAACATTTGTGC
>JAEHGL010000034.1 GCA_019248485.1 Candidatus Komeilibacteria bacterium S5_K13
AAATAAAGTTAATAATTATACTCTTCTTGGTTTTTTAGCACGACAACCATTGTGAGGAATAGGAGTAACGTCTTTGATGGAAATTATGTTAAGTCCTGCAGCGTGAAGTGATCTTACAGAACTTTCTCTTCCAGATCCAACACCTTTTACAAAAACATCAACTTCTTCTAGTCCATAGGCTTTTGATTTACCAACCGCATCTCTTGCTATTGTCTCTGCGGCATAAGGAGTAGATTTTTTTGGACCCTTGAATCCACAAATACCTGCTGATGAATAGGCAATAACATTACCGTTTGCATCTGTAAGAGTAATTATTGTGTTGTTATATGTTGCATTGATATAAGCACGGCCTTTTTTTATAAGAACCTTCTTTTTTTTCTTTGCTGTTGTCTTTTTGTCTTTTTTTATTGTTGCCATATGGTTAGTTGGTTAGTTGCTTAGTCGGTTAGTTGGTCATAAATTACTGACCTACTAATCTTCTAATTTTCTAACTATCTATATAATTAAGTTTTTTGTGCAGATACTTTTCTTCCAGATCCAGCAGACACTCTCTTATTTCCTCTTACTGTACGAGAATTCGTTTTTGTCCTTTGTCCTCTTGTGGGTAATCCTTTTGCATGACGAGAGCCTCTGTAGGATTTGATGTCTTTTAATCTCTTGATGTTTAATAAAATTTCTCTTTTTAAATCACCCTCCACCTTGAAATTCTTTTCTATGTAATTTCTTAGAATGTTTATTTCATCTTGATTTAGATCTTTTGTTCTTTTTTCAGGATCAATTTTTGTTTGTTTTAAGATTTCACGTGACTTTGTAAGACCTATACCAAAAATATAAGGTAATGATGCCTCTATTCTTTTGTTATCTGGAATGTTTGTTCCTGCTATTCTAGCCATAATATTTTAATTTTGAATTATTAATTTCAAATTTTGAATAAATTATTTAATTTTGAATTTTGAAATTAGTATTCATCATTCAAAATTCATCATTCATTATTGTATTATCCTTGTCTTTGTTTGTGCTTTGGATTCTTGCAAATACAAGTCAAGCGACCCTTTCTTCTGATCACTTTACAATCTCTACACATTGGTTTTACTGATGGTCTAACTTTCATATTATTTAGCAGGTCAGTGAGTTAATTGATTAGTGGGTTAGGATAATCCTCGCCCATTAATTTGTTAATCTATTGACCTTGTGTTAATTGTTGGAATTAGTAACGGTAAGTAATTCTACCCTTGTTCAAGTCATATGGTGTCATTTCTACTTTTACTTTGTCTCCTGGTAATAATTTGATTTTGAACATTCTCATTTTACCAGAAAGATAAGCTAAAATAGTATGACCATTTTCAAGCTCTACTTTGAAAGTAGTAGCTGGCATTGATTCAAGAATGGTGCCGTTTATTTCTACAAAATCTTTCTCTTTTTTTTGTTCTTTGTTTTTTCTCATTAAAAAAATATAAAATAAAATTTAATATTTTATTCTTTTAGTATTATAAATCCAATTGTGTGCTTAAATTAAGCAAAACCTTAATAATTTATAAATACTTATTAGTTATGTAAATTATAGCGGTTTTGAAAAATTTGTCAATACCTGGAGGATGCCAATATACGAATGTTTACTAATAATACTAATAAAGGGGCCGTCTTTATAGATTAGCCCCTTTAAATAAGTCTCTATTTTGATTACAAAGTTGTATTTTCTTCTATTTTATTAAGATTTTCTGTGTTTACTCCAAGAGAAAGTTTTTTAAATAGATCCATAAGATTTGCCCAAGTTACCTCATGCTTTAGTCCGTTCGTGTCTATATACCATATTCTTCCTCTATCCTCTACTTGTAGAAGTAATTTTCCGACTAATTGTTTGCCAAGCGCCGTTGACTTATCAGTAGATATTTTATTTAGATTTTGATTTGATATACCAAGTGATAATTTTTGGAATAGTGGAAGTGCATTTGCAAATGTTACTTCATATTTTTGAAGATCTTTTGGATTTACATAAAATATTCTTCCTTTGTTTTCTACATCTAATAGTAATTTACCTCTTAGTCTATTGGATAGAGCTTCGTCGGATTTAGTTTTACTAAGAGTTTTTGGTTTGGTATTGATATTTGAATTATCCAAATTGCAAGATTGAGGATTTCCACTTGCACAATCAGTTGTCCAAGAATTGGTTGGGGTTGTGGTATATGATTTAGTTATTGTATTGTTATTTTCATTTGACTCTTCAATCATATCTGTCCAATCAACCATTGCCCTTATTAAATAATTAGCACTATTGTCAAAACCTACTTTTTCTAAAAGATATGTTCCATTATCAAATGTAATACTATATTCTTCTCCTGGAGCAAGCGTTGATTTTCCGTACGCATTGATAGCAATACTACCATTATATTTATTACCAATAGCGCATGGCATTGAACCAGTTGTATTACAAGACTGTATTTCAGAAATATTTGTACCAAATGTTAACTTTAATATTACCGATTGATTCATAGCAAGATTTTGATTACCAATATTTTTAACCGTTGCTATTATATGTTGTCCACTACTATTTGAAGTAATTGCAATATTACTTACTATTAAATCCACACCATTACTACAGGATTGAGTTAAAATTGGACTTCCTCCAGTACAACCAGAGGGAGATGATGAAACCACGGTTCGAGTTTGTGTATCATTTGTACAAGTTGACCAGTTTGAGTATGTCCAAGATGTGCAGGTTGTAGGAGTGTTTGATGTCACAGTTTTTGTTGTATACATAGGATTACTTTCTACCTCTGAATTTGTATATCCAAAGAAATTACCAGGTTCTATTGCGGACATATAGCCATAAAATTTTCCAGTATTAGGCCCTTCAAATTGATAGTTTGCTGGAATATTGCCAACTAATTTAAAATATATTTCTTCATTTTCCTGTATTGAAATTGGAGGATTAAAAACAATTTTGTCTGCTAATGTTGGATATCCAAGTGTTCCGTCTATAATATACTCTTGTCCTGTTTTTTCATTTATTAATTTTAAATTAGTAACTTTGTATTGGGGATGATCATAAGGAATATCATTAAAATTTGTTGTATAGAGTCGTATAAATATTGCAGATAAAACAGATTGATTATTTAATGATTTGATTTTTTTTCTTGAAAAAGTAACATTTGTTTGTCCAGCTGTCGCATCTTGAGATGGAATTTCTTCACTAAACATTTTTATAATTGGGCGACCAGAAGATATTGTAAAAGTATTATCACTTGTATCAACTATTGAGCCTACACCAGTTTTATATCCTCTCAATTGTAATCTGCAATTATTACAAGTTCCTGTTATTTGTTCTAATGGTATTGTATAAGAACCAGTTGTGCTATTTGCATCTGTTGATATCGACATACTAGCCATAACGCTACTCGGCTGATCATCACTAATTAATCCAATGTTTATAGTATTAATATTTGTTTGATCCCAAGTTATGGTTAGTGGTTGGTGCGCTTTAAATTGTTCGCCACCGTTTGGAGAAGTTATTGTTATGCTATAATTTTCATCTGCATGAATTTTATTTAAAAAACTAGGCAAACCAAAATACATAACTCCTACAATTAACACGAAAATGATTAGTTTTTTCATTTTTTTGTTTTTATTTATTAACATCACTTTTCAAAGTATATTAAATTTATTCCAAAACCGCCTTTATTCTTCTAATCCCTGCTGAACATGCTTCTTCTTTGATTATTCTAAAATGTCCTAATTCACTAGTGTTTTCTACATGAGGGCCACCACATATTTCCTTGCTAAAATCCCCTATTGTATAGACATTTACCTGATTCCCGTATTTATTGCCAAAAAGACCTATTGCACCACTATTTTTGGCCTCTTCGATAGGTTTTAGCTCGCATTTTATGGTGAGACTATTTTTGATTTTTTCATTTACTAGGTCTTCTATCATATGAAGTTGGTCAGGAGTTAGCTTATCTGGATGAGAAAAATCAAATCTCATACGCTCTGCTGTAATGTTTGATCCACGTTGTTCCACATGGACTCCTAGGGTCTCACGAAGCGCTTGGTGAAGTAAATGAGTTGCTGTATGATATTTGGTAACTATTTCACTATGATCTGCTAAACCTCCTTTGAACATTCCCTCAGAGGCGGTGCGAGAAAGCTCTTTATGCTTTGTAAACTCATCATTGAATCCTTTTATGTCAAAAGACAGTCCTTTTTCTTTTATGAGGTCTATTGTCATTTCTAGCGGAAAGCCATAAGTAGAGTAAAGCTTAAAAGCATCAGCTCCTGTAATTTCTTCTAGCTTGTTAAATTCTTTGAGTCCATTATCTAATGTTTTTGCAAATTGAAGCTCTTCTTTGTCTAGTGCACTTATTACCCTCTTTTTATTTTTTGATAATTCATCATAAAATTCGCTCATCGTATTTATAAAAAGATTTGCGATATATGAGCAAGTATTTTCTTTTTGGATGTTTAATAATTTGATGTGTCTTATTGCGTTTCTAATAAGTCGTCTTACAACATAGCCTTGATTTACGTTTGATGGAGCTATTCCTAAATCATCGCCCATTATGAAAACTGCACTTCTAATATGGTCTGATATTATTCTAAGAGATTTTAATTGTTCTTGGGTAGGTGTTTCTATATTTGCAAGAGTTTTGATTTCTTGCATAACAGATTTAAATAAGTCGGTATCATATACATTTGTAAATCCGTTTAAAATAGTTGTTGCGCGTTCGAGTCCAAATCCTGTGTCTATTTGAGGTTTTTCTAATAATTTATAAGATCCATCTAAGTTCTTGTAATAAAACATAAACACATCATTCCATATTTCGATATATTTTCCACACTTACACCCAGGCTTGCAATTTTCATTGCACTTTTTAATTCCTGTGTCAATAAACATTTCAGTATCTGGTCCACATGGTCCGCTTGAGCCAACTGGTCCCCAAAAATTATCATTTTTCCCTAGTGGGAATATCCTTTCATTTTCTTGAGCTGTAATTCCAACAGAGCTGAAACATTCTTTCCAAATATTAATAGACTCAATATCTTTTGGAATGTCATTGTCGCCCTCAAAAACAGTTACGTATAATTTGTTTGGATCAATGCCTAGGTATTTGGAGAATGTGAGAAATTCAAAGCTGTATTGAATTGCTTCTTTTTTGCCATAATTTCCTAGTGGCCAGTTTCCAAGCATTTCAAAAAAAGTACAGTGAGTTGTGTCCCCTACATCTTCTATATCACCCGTTCGGACGCATTTTTGGCAGTTTACAATAGCTTTGCCCGCAGGATGAGGTTCGCCCATGAGAAATGGAATAAGTGGTTGCATTCCTGCAGTATTAAAAAGTGTTGTAGAGTCATTTTCAGGAATTAGAGATGCACTTGGTAGTTCTGTATGTTTTTTTTCTTTGAAGAAGTGAATAAATTTTTGGCGTATTTCGTGTGATTTCATATAGATATTTTATATGTTATAAGGTTAAAAGTCAAAAATAAAAAAACAGGTCTATTCGCCGGGGAGGCTAAAGACCTGCTGTATTGTCGGGGTTGTAGACTATTTTAGTAGAACCATTTTCTTGGTAGAGCTGTATTTTCCTGTTGAAATTTTGAAATAATACATCCCGCTAGAGACTGGTTTACCATATTCATCTTTCCCGTCCCATTTAATCTTTTGTATTCCAGACTTTTCCTCGTTATCTACAAGTTTTTTGACTAGTTCACCTCTCATATTATAGATAGAGAGATTTACTAATCCATGTTCTTGTAGGTAAAAGGAAATTGTGGTGTCTGGATTAAACGGGTTGGGATAAATAGATATGCTTTGACCACACAAAAAAGTTGTGATCAAAACAAGTGATAAGACGATTAATGTCTTTTTCATGTGATCCTCCTGATGATATTTTTTATCTCTTATAATCATTATACTATTTTAGATATTTGTCAACGGGTTCGTAATGGCTTAATAATTTGGTAATGTTTTATGATATAGATACTATTTTTATATAAACAAATATTGATTTATGTTTTTGGTTCATGCCTCACCCCCGTCCCCTCTCCAGCACAGCTAGAGAGGGGCGCTTGTTTTGATTTATAATTTCAATTCTTTCCCCTTTCCATCTTCGATGGGGAGGGGCAAGGGGTGGGGAAAATAAGTAAGTTAGAAGAGGTGTTACCTATGTATCTCATTTTTTGTAAATAAAAAAACCTCGCTTTGCTTTGTGCATCGCGAGGTTAGAGACGCCCATGGGAGGGCATTGTTTGATCTATTTCATCAGCATCATTTTATTAGTGACCGAACAAGAGTTACTAGTCATTCTGTATAAATAGATGCCACTGGCAACGGGGCGATTGTTATTATCGGTTCCGTTCCAGATTATTGTATGTTTTCCGGCAGGCTTGGCTTCATTTACCAGGCTCCGGATTAATTGACCTTTTGAATTGAAAATATCAATAGTTACAACGCCGGATTTTGGTAGGCTGTAACTGATTGAAGTTTCCGGATTGAAGGGGTTGGGGAAGTTTTGGTTGAGTGAGGGCGTAATGGTGGGAGTGATGGGATCGTCATTAGCTGTGGGTGTATATTGAGCCAAGCTACGCGCTTGAATATCAATATGGGTTAAACCCGCAGGGATTTGAAATTGAATTTGGTTTCTATCCATTTGGATATATTCCGGTTCAATTGAATGAGACTCGCTACTCCAACGGAGGTTTTCATTTTCGTTCATTAGTATAGTTTGATTCCATGGTGTTCCGTCCGGAAGATTGCCGAATATTCCAATGCAGTTACCATCAGTTTCAATTGTTATTGTGTTTTCTGCCTGTGTGTATGTAGAACCAATGACATTCGGCCATGTGCCGTCATACGGTTGGCCAATGCCGAGATTTTGGACAAGTGGTTCATTGGGATGATTGAGATATACATTTCCCAACCACAAGTCAAACATGTTGTCTGGGTAGAAGAATACCACGGACGTTCTTGATATGTTTGGGGCTGAATTATCGTTAAAGTTTGTCCCATTCAAATCCACATTACCAACGTGGTATTGTTGGATCAAATCAAGATCTTCCTCTGTGAATAAATTATCACCGTTTACATCAAGCTTGATGGCTTGATATGGATGATATACTCTTTCATAGCTTGCGGACTCACTAACTATTCCAAATAAGGGATTGTAATTACCCATATTCATAGATGTATACTCTGATTGATTTTCTATAACATTTGTTCGCATTAATGTCTCGTATAGAAAACTTCCATCAGTTACCCCAGTTGTGTTTTGTGAGGTGTGAGACATTTGAAATATGTTATATTCAGGGTGCCACGCCCAAACTAGATCAGGGAAAAAATCAGCTACAAAAAAGTTTCCCGGAGAGACTTGTCCATGCGTGCTTCCAAAAATAGTTTGGAGATTAAATGCTATCATAGAACCTGCAATAGCATTGGATGTTGTATCGAATCCCAGTACACTCCAGAATGTCTGACCAGGATATACGTTAAAGTTGTCCTGATAGTAATTCGGATATATTTCGATTGGATTGTTGAATGGAGACATTGCAATGCGGTGCATGGGTTGCCACTGATTAATAATGTGAAATATGTTATCTTGGCAAGGCCCAATAATATTAACTAGATAATCTTGTTGAGAATTTTGTCCAGTTATAACAAAATTTCCATTACCAGATAATCCAAAACATATAGTTGCTCCACCATTTGAATTTTCCCAAATGTTCCCCATAAGAATAAATGTCTTGTCTGTTCCCGGTTGAATAATCGAATTAATGTTCTGGAAATTCAAATTGAAAATAGAGTTATCAGCAGGACTCCATTGACCATCGTTGTTGCACATATAAAAGTCAATGCTTGGGCTTGGAGCCGAAGGATTCAAGTTCCAAAAGGAAAAACTCATTGATTGCAAAATGATCGGCTCTATTTCTCCATTCTCGATAGTGAGGGTTGCAAATGGAATGTCTTCTGATGTGGTAAGAACATTTGTTCCTGTTTGTTCGACGCCATTAACCATGTTGGTTAAATAGGCATTAATAGCATTTAGGGCAACGAAAGCCATCAACAAGATGGCAAGTGATAACACGAGTTTTTTCATGATTATCCTCCTTAAGGACTTTTTCTTGGTTCATTATTTATTTTGGAGCATTGGGCTCCATACCAATGTCAAAGAACAGGGTATTTATCGTAGCAAATTGAATTACTAAGATTTATAATGATATCATAATACTTGTATTATGTCAAATATTGGGGGTGAATTCTAATCTGAAGTGCAAATAGACTAACAAAAATACCTGTAATGGTATATGCTAGTAAAACTTTACTAATATTAGCTAACCAATACAGGTATGTA
>JAEHGL010000035.1 GCA_019248485.1 Candidatus Komeilibacteria bacterium S5_K13
AAACAGTCTGGATTATGAACCACACGAAGAGAAAATGTCTTAACTGGCATACACCATATGAGGTATTCAATGGTCAATGCACTTCAGGGTAGAATTTAAAAAAGGGCGGTATTATTGTCGCCCGATTTAAAGATTTGTTAATAATTCTTATTAGGAATATCTTTTTTTCCGCATGCTTGAATTTATTATCGTCATCAATATCAAATCAAGATTAAAAGATACCCAGAGGATCGAAAACAAAATTACTCCATAAATAGTTCCATTAGCAAATCCATGTAGCCCCCCCACAAATATAGAGCAAAGAGGTGCAATAATAAACGGATGTGCTCTAGAGTTAATATGCATTCCTTTTTTTTCTTTACTATCAAGATAGAAAAGCCATGCAAAATACGGCGCTATTGATAGAACAAAGGGTATATCCCACCACCTTGATATCTCTAATTTGAAAAAAAAGAAATCAAATACCCCTTTTGGTACAACCCCATACTTAAGATAATAAACTGCCCAAAATATAGCAATCAACAAGCTCAAAAATAAACTATAACATATGATTTTTCTAGTCTTAATCATCTTATCCTCCTAGAGATAATTTATTTTTATTACAATTAAATTACTACTAAAGGTGGATTTAGTCAAATAAAAAAGGCGGCGTTTATTCCGCCGATTAAGATAACTTTTTTTCTGAACCAAAAGTCAGAATCCACAGGGAGAAGAAACTCACAACTCCAGTAGATATTATTATTATCCGCCCCCAAGTTGTAAGATTCCCAAGCGCATTTCTACACATATCCCCAAAAACAACATTATACAACAAGAAATAACCCAGGAACGACATTATCATACAAAAAACAAAGCTAACTTGTGAATTGTCTAGTTGGGCAATGAAATTTATAATATAATCAATAAATGATGTAATCACGCCTATTACAAATGTAATACACCATACAACAAACAAAGACCAAAAAAACCAATCGTATTCTTGCTCTACCTTTGGAATTATTCCAAAATGAAGTAAACACACGAGAACGATTAGAATTAATATACAAATTACTTTTTTCACTATTCCTCCCTTAATTTACCTAATTTTTCTTAGGATTTTGATTGTTTAAACTTACAATAGTGGATATTATTTGTCAAGGTTTAAATCGACCCTCGGGGTCGAAAGGGTCGAAAAATTGCTCAAAATCCTCATTTTTGCTATGCTTTATTGTATGAAGTAAGCACCCCGGGGGTGAAAATCATATGAAATCAATAAAAACCACGTCATTAGAACAAACCTTTAAATTCGGAGAAAAACTTGCCGAAGATTTGAAATCAAATATAATAGGGTTAAATGGTGACTTAGGATCTGGCAAAACAGCTATTACAAAAGGAATCGGAGATTACTTTGGAATAAAAAATATCACAAGCCCCACTTTTGTAGTAATGAAAATTTATAAAACACTTAAAAATAATTCAAAAATTAAAAATCTTGTTCATATTGATTGCTATAGACTTGAAACCTATGATGCATTACTTGATATAGGGCTTAGTGACTATATTAATGACAACAAAAACCTTATAATTATAGAGTGGGCTGACAAAATATCTGACTATTTACCAAAGGACACAATTTATGTAAACTTTAGACTGGGGACTCATGAAAATGAAAGAATAATTGAATATTAAAATTTTTCTTTTCCTGTCATTCCCGCGCATGCGAGAATCCAGAAACCATTTAAAAACGTAATGTTATAGATTCCCGTTTTCACGGGAATGACAAATAACAACATAGGTATTAGCGACAAAAAGAAAAATTTTACTCAAAACAAACAAATGAAAATAGAATTAGACAAAGCATACGAAGCCAAAAAGTTTGAAGATGAAATTTACAAGACCTGGGAAGAGTCAGGTTTTTTTAATCCTGACAATTTGAAAAATGCCAAAGAACCATATTGTGTATTGATGCCACCACCAAATGTAACTGGGATTCTTCACTTGGGTCATGCACTTGAAAACTCTCTTCTTGATACAGAGATAAGATATCGTAGAATGTGTGGATATAAAACACTACTTATTCCAGGTGCTGATCATGCAGCTATTGCAACACAAGCAAGAGTAGAAAAAGAACTCCAAAAAAATGGAATCAAAAATCCTCGCGAAGAATTAGGGCGTGAAAAATTATTAGAAGAAATCAAAAAATACGCAGAAAACTCCAAGTCCAAAATATTAAACCAAATCAGAAAAATGGGAACTAGTTGTGACTGGTCAAGATTTGCTTACACCTTTGATGAGACAAGATCAAGCGCTGTAAATACACTTTTCCAAAAAATGTATAGCGATGGACTTATTTATCGTGGATATCGCGTGGTTAACTGGACAGTAAAAGGACAATCAACGTGCTCCGATGATGAACTTATCTATGAAGAAGAACCAGTTACAATTTATACATTCAAATACTCCCATGACTTTCCAATTCCAATTGCTACAACTCGCCCCGAAACAAAGCTTGGTGATTGCGCTGTTGCAGTAAATCCAAATGATGATAAATACAAAAAATTTATTGGTCAAAAATTCACAGTTGATGTAGGCGCACTAAATCCTCTTACAATTACAATAATTGCTGATGATAATGTTGATACAAATTATGGAACTGGTGCAGTTGGAGTTACTCCTGCTCATAGTATGATTGATTTTGAAATGTATGAAAAAAACAAAAACATAGGAATAATTCCTGTCATTGGAAAAGATGGAAAAATGAATGAAAATGCTGGCAAAGATTATCAAGGACTTAGCACAAAAGAGGCAAGAGAAAAATTTATCAATTGGCTAAAGGAAAATAATTTACTTATAAAAGAAGAAGAAACTACTCATAGTGTAGGAAAATCTGACAGATTTGGAGATATCATAGAAGCACTTCCAATGAGACAATGGTTCATAGATGTAAACAAAACAATCCCCGGAAAAAACAAATCTCTAAAACAATCAATGAAAGATGTTTTTACAATTGGCCACAATGGAAATAAGAAAAAAATTATAAAAATTACTCCAGATAGATTTGTAAACTCGTACATGCAATGGATTGATAATTTGCGAGACTGGTGCATATCAAGACAAATTTGGTGGGGTCATAGAATTCCTGTTTGGTACAATGGTGAAGAAATTTTGGTTCCAAAAACAATCACCGAAATACATGTCACAAGACATGGCTTAACAGACTGGAATAAAGAAGAAAGAATTCAAGGATCAACAGATACGCCACTTGATGAACAAAGTGTAGAAGAAATTTATGAAATGGCAAAAAAATTTAAAAATGAAAATTTTGATATTATAATTTGCTCACCGCTTAAAAGAGCTAGACAGACAGCTGAAATAATAAATGAAGAATTAAAAATTTCTATTGAAATAAACAAACTAATAACAGAAAGAGATTATGCCGATTTTGAAGGCAAACAAAAATCAGAGATAAAAGAAAAGTATCCAGAATATGAAAAAAATAAAATAAGTTTTGATATACCTGGCGATGAAGAAAATTATGAAGAATTAAAAGAAAGAGCTACAAAATTTATTGAATACATCAAAACAAACCATGTTGGCAAAAAGATATTAGTTGTTTCTCATCATGCATTTTTAAGATCTCTTAACATAATAATTGAAGACGCTACAAACGAAGACGCTCTTAAATACAAGCTACCTTTTGGCACAACCGATAAGTATCAAATATTAGATGGACAATACAAGCTAAAAGGATGGACTCAAGATCCAGATACATTAGATACATGGTTTTCATCTGGTTCGTGGACATTTTCCTGTCTCGGCTGGCCAAACAAAACAAAAGACTTGAAGACCTATCATCCTACCTCATGGATGCAAATGGGCTATGAAATATTATTTTTCTGGATGGCAAGAATGATACTTATGTCGACCTATGCACTAGATGATATTCCATTTAAAGATGTTTATATCCACGGCATACTAAGAGCAAAAGATGGAAGAAAATTTAGCAAGTCACTTGGAAATGGCCTTGACCCAATAGAAATTATAAATGAGTATGGCACAGATGCACTTCGACTAAGCCTACTTAAAGGTATAGCCCCTGGAAATGATGCAAAGTTTTATGAAGAAAAAGTAATGGGCTCTAGAAACTTTGTAAACAAGCTATGGAATATTTCCCGTTATATTTTAATGTCTGCTGACACAATAAAAATAATAAAAAAACAGCCAAAACCAAATACATTAGCTGATAAATGGATTTTAAGAAAACTAAATAGCTTAATTGAATCAACCACAAAAGATTTAAATGATCACAATTTTTCTATGGCAAGCAATGCTTTGTATGATTTTACTTGGACAGACTTTGCTGACTGGTATATTGAAATTTCCAAAGTTGAAAAGAATAAAGACGAAATACTTCTATATATACTTCAAACATTGTTAAAACTATGGCACCCATTCATTCCTTTTATTACAGAAACATTGTGGAAAAATATTGACTCTAAATTATTAATGGTTTCATCTTGGCCAAAAGCAAACAAAACCAAGCCAGATTCTTTAATTGAGTTTGGAAAAATACAAGAAATCATTATAGCAATTAGAAATATAAAAAATGACAATAAAATTGATACAAAAACAATAATTAATTGTCATTTAGAATCAGATAAATACACTAAACTAATAAAAGAACAATCTGCTATTATAGAAAATCTTGCAAAAGTAAAATTGACAAGCGATATATACAAAGACACTATTCATATTACAAATATTGATATTTATATTGAAATAAAAATTAATGACGAAGACAAAAAGAAACAAATTATTGAACTTGAAAAATATATTAATATTCTCGAAACAAAATTATCCAATAAGCAATTTACTGATCGTGCGCCTAGCGAAATTATAGATGCTGAAAAAAAGAAACTAGAGGATGCTAAAGAATTACTCAAAAAATTAAAATAAATATTTCACAAAATCAAAAAGCTCCATTCATTGGAGTTTTTTTGAATTAAAAAACCGCCTTTCGCTAACATTACTGTTAAATATGAGAAACTTAAAATAACTATTTCACAAAATCAAAAAGCTCCTATCTTATTCAAGTGGAGCTTTTTTATTTAATCCCTCGTTCTTTCACGAGAAACTGGAATTCTTGTATTATTTTTTTTAAAGAAGATGGGATCATGAATCCACCTCCTTTTTTGTTATTAATTCTAGAGAGATACCTTATATAGTTTATATATCCAAAAATACTGCCAATACTCATTCCATCTTTTTCTTTTTCTGGTAATCTTCCTGAATTTATGATAGAAATCGCTCTATGAATTTTCCCCCTTATTGATTTAATTGTTTTTGAAGTTGGTCTTGTAGTTACAGTGTTATTACGATAAACACCTCCAAACATAGTACCAAATTCACTTTCATAATCGCAAGAATACGGTGTAGGGTATTTTGCTATGTTTATTACTACTCCAGTTATAAGTGGATGACTTCTATTTACACGGGTAAGACGAATCTTTGACTTATTGACACTAAGTCCGTGATATTCAATAATTCCAATTATCTTTTTCTTAAATCCCGGAATCATTTTATTAAATGAAATTACAAGGTCGTCTGCATACCAAGAGAATTTAAATGGATATATATACCACCCATATTCTTCACTTCTTATAATTGTTCCTCTATCAAATAAATCTTTAATGCCCTGATTTATTGTTGTTGCAATATAAAGATTAAAAAGATATGGGGAGGTCGATATACCTTGAATCATCACGCCATTATAAGTTGTAAATTGAAGCAAGAGATGCAAAAATCCCACATACCACTCTTGTTTAGAAATCAAGCAACCACTGTCTAATTTAGCCTCAGAAAAAATATCTGTAAAAAGCACAGCTAACATCGAAGTATTAATTGAAGGAAATGCATCTAGAATATCAATCTTCATTATCCATGTTGGTAAATATGGGTTGTATTCTTTTATATCTCTTACATGATAACGAGCATTTTGAACAATGTTCTTGTTTGGACAAAAGCCAAAAAAATTATCGTCCAATTCAAACTTATAAAGGATGTTTTCAAGAATAGCTCTTTGGACTATTTTCAATTCTTTGCTCTTTGAACAATACACTATACGCTTATCTCCACTTTTTTTTGGAATCATTATTACCCTATACGGCTTTTCTTCTTGGAGTGACAAAAGAGCGGTATCAATAATTTCAATTTCAAGTTGCAAAAATCCGGCTAATACTTTTTTAGCCCTAGTCAGATCAATAACTTCAATCATTATTCCTCCAAGATCTTTGTATATTGCACCGAGAACTCCATTTACAAATTTACTAGAATTGTCAGCACCATAATCTTTTGCAAGCTCTATTGCTTCATTTATAGCAACTTTTGGAGGAAGTTCTTTGTTGTATTTTAATTCATATATTCCAATTCTCAAAATATTTCTATCTATTATGTTTATTTGTTTTAGTGGCCACTCTGGTGCGTATTTTACAATAGAGTCATTTAGTTCTTTCCAATTTGCGACAATTTTTTGTAAAAGGTCTTTACTAAAATCATCTTCTTGGGGTTCTATGTCTCCTAAGTTTGTTTTTGCATAATCCAAAATTTTCTCAGGGTTATCTTGAGTTTTGTTGAAGTCCCATGCGAAAAGTGTTTGAAGAACTAATACACGTGATTGATGTCTGTTGGACATATATATTAAGTTTTAAGGATGAAGTATGAAGTCTTGTTAAATTATTTTAAACTAAAATTAAACAAGATTTATTTCTCAGCTTTCTTTGCTTTTTTTGCTAGCTTATTTTTTCTATCTAGTGCTGTTTCAAGTTTTTTAACTTCTTTTCCTTTGTAAAATCCACAATTTTTGCAAACTCTATGTGGTTTTATCATTTCAGAACATTTTGGACACTTTACTAAAGCAGTTTTATCTAGTGCCAAATGAGACCTTCTCATGTTTTTCCTCGATTGTGTATGATGTTTCATAGTATTGAATTAGTTTTTAGTGTTTAGAATTTAGGGTTTAGTACTTGGTATTTGATGTTTAGATTTTGACTACTTACTAAACTCCCCTTCGGCCATGAGGCCTCAGGGCCGAATGGTAAATACTAAAATCTAAACCCTAATAAAGAGATTTTAGCTTATTTTTGGGGTTTTGTCAAAATATGAATGATTATAATACTAATATACCCTTCGACAAGCTCAGGGCGGGCTAATGGTACGAATAATACGAATAGATCGAATAATATTATATAGCGGACTTAGAACAAAATAAAAAAACTACGGATTGCGCCGTAGTTATTGGTTTTTGCTTATTCTTGAAACATTTTGAGTGCTGCTTGTAGATAATCTAAGGTTTTTTGCATATCTAAGGCGCCACTAGCGTTCATTAGTTGACCTTCTGCATCAATACTGGCTGAAGGAAATAACTCTATAATTGGTTTTATTATGGAAATATTCTTGGCACAAAGACCGCCCGCAAAAACAATATTGAGATTGCTTATATCTTTTATTGCATTTGCGTAGGATATTAATAGATTTGTGTCCATTTGTATTCCAGCGCCCATACTCGTATCAAGAATTACAGCTTCTATAAGATTGATATAGCGGCTTAATTCTATAGCCATTTGATCTGGGCTTAGTTCATCAAAATCGTCTCTTTCTATTTGTAAAACTATTTTCATGTCCGGATATTTTTCTTTGAATTCTTTTAGTATAGAAATATTTGGCCACCTCATGTTGAGTTGAAATCCGTGTAGATTTGGCCCACTTATTTCTATTAACTTTTCTAAGTCTGAGAACATATTTTTTTGGCTACTATTACAGTAATGAACTATATTTAGCACCCTAGGATTGCAAATGAAGATGTCTTTTATGTCTTTTGTTTTTGCAAATCTCCTATTTGTATTTTCACATCCAAGCCTTAATAGTGCCCCATTTACTAAAACGCCGACCATAAGTAAATGAGTATTTTTATATGGCATGAACTTAAGTATTTTCGCCACTTCATGGGGTTTTGTGAAACCAGTGATTCCAATATATGGTTGTTGCATTTTATCCTCCTAAAGATAATATTTTGCTGATGTTTATATTAGCGAATGAGAATTATTTGTCAATATTTTGTGAAACGTATGTGAGAGACAATGTATTTATGATTTGATACTTTTTTATTTTTATTATGCAAAAGATGAGATACATAGGTAACACCTCTAAATTGCCTAAACTATGGGTTTTAGGTAATATCAGGGGTTAATTATTAATACCTGTATTTCATATGTTA
>JAEHGL010000036.1 GCA_019248485.1 Candidatus Komeilibacteria bacterium S5_K13
TATGAAATACAGGTATTAATAATTAACCCCTGATATTACCTAAAACCCATAGTTTAGGCAATTTAGAGGTGTTACCTATGTATCTCATCTTTTGCATATTATGAATCTACATCAAATCGGGGTAGCCAAAAATCCATTAAATGCTATAATAAAAAAGTCAGATTTTAGTGGAAAGTCATAAAGTTATTAAGTTATAAGGAATTTTTTATATCTTATTGGCTACAAACTTTCTAACCTTCTAACCATCTAATCTTCTAACCAAATATATGATAAATAAACTAGATAAAATAATATTTGAGCTAACCCAAAAGGAACTTATACGCCAACAAGATGGGCTTGAAATGATTGCTTCTGAAAACTACACCTCTGAGAATGTTTTGAAATTAATGGGCTCAATTCTTACAAACAAATACTCAGAAGGCTACCCAGGAAAAAGATACTATGGTGGAAATGAGTATATTGATCAAATAGAAAACATTGCCAAAAACTATGCAAAGAAAATATTTGGAGTAACCCATATAAACGTCCAACCATATTCAGGTTCTCCTGCAAATCAAGCAGTGTATTTTGCACTATGTCAGCCCGGAGACAAAGTCATGGGAATGAATCTACTTTTTGGAGGCCATCTAACTCATGGCTGGAAAGTAAATTTTAGTGGAAAATTTTATGAATCAATTCAATATACTACAGATAAAGATGGATTTCTTGACTATGACGCAATTGAATCAATGGTAAAAACAGAAAAACCAAAACTTATTTTTGTAGGAGCTACAGCTTACTCAAGAATAATTGACTTTGAAAAATTAGCTCAAATTGCACACAGTGAAAATGCATTTCTAGTTGCAGACATAGCACATATTGCAGGACTAGTTGCTGCAGGAGTTCACCCAAGTCCCGTAGGACACGCTGATGTAATTACAACAACAACACACAAAACACTCCGCGGACCACGTGGTGCTATGATACTATGCTCTGGTGACGAGTCAAATCCTACAAAAAAAGTTGATGATGCAATTGGCTGGAGCGAATCAAAGCATAATATTCCTAGCCTTATTGATCGTGCAGTTTTCCCAGGACTCCAAGGCGGACCACACAATCACACAACAGCGGGAATTGCTCAAGCACTATACGAAGTTCAAAGCGATGAGTTCGTAGAATATGCAAAGCAAATTATAAAAAATGCCCAAACTCTTGCAAATGAATTTATGAACTCAGGATTAAAAGTAATCACTGGCGGAACAGATAACCATTTAATCCTTATTGACGTCACCCCATTTGATATTACAGGATCCCAAGCTGAGCATGCTCTTGAGCTTGCTGGTATTACAGTAAATAAAAACGCAGTTCCATTTGATACGCGATCCCCTTTTGATCCATCTGGTATAAGAATTGGTACACCCGCTCTTACAACTAGAGGCATGAAAGAAAATGAGATGATATTAATCTCTGAAATGATTGTGAGAATTCTCAAAAATCATAATAATGCTGAAATAATAGAAAAAGTAAAAAATGAGGTCAAAGAATTGTGTGATAAGTTTCCAATATATAAAGATATAATTTATTAATTTCACTAAATGTGATAAAAATTATGAAAAAAAGAATAATAGTTTTATTAATAATTTGCATATTAATTCTCGTGGCCGTCTTTGCTTTCTTTCGTCCAAAATCAAGTCGTCAATATCCTGGTTATATTGGGGGCAATGTCAAAGAATGTGAATGTTTTGGTTCTGAAAAAGTTTTTGCACCAGATGGAGGTGCAACAATATATACTTGTCGTGGGATTATCTATAATTGCAAGACCTATTATCAAAAATCATCTATAAATTAAAAAATGAATAAATTAGAAACACATAATAATAAAATAATAAATGGCACAGAGATTGCAAATGCTATCAAGCTTAACGTAAGAAAAGAAATCGTAGATTATGGATTAACTCCTGGATTAAGCATAATACTTGTAGGAAACGACGAAGCATCTCGTATTTATGTAAGTCTCAAAGAAAAGGCATGTAATGCTGTTGGTATTGTTTTTAACAAATATTTATTTAGCGCAAACGATAGTGAGTCTGAAATTATAGATACTATAAATTTTTTAAACAACGATGAAGAGGTAGATGCCATAATAGTTCAACTCCCCCTTCCAAAGAATTTTGATACACAAAAAATTATAAACGCAATAAACCCTCGCAAAGATGTAGATGGATTTCATCCCGAAAATATAAAAAAGCTATTAGAAGGCAATCCTATTATTGAACCAGTAATGAACCAAACTATACGAGAGGCACTTTTATTTACAAAACAAGATTTCAAAAACAAAAATGCTGTAATCTTGGGAAATAGCCATGAGTTTATAGAGCCGATTGAAAAAATGCTTGAGGGCATGGAAATAAAAGCAACCCATGCTCATATAAGTGATATTAATTGGCAAGAAAAAACAGCTATTGCTGATATTCTAATTACTGCTGTGGGTGAGCCACTCTTAATAAATAAAAATGAAATAAAAAAAGACGCAATTATAATTGATGTTGGAATAAACAAGGTTATGGGAGCTACCGTGGGAGATGTAAACTATACTGATGTATTTCCAAAATGCTCATATATCACTCCAGTTCCTGGTGGCATAGGACCCATTACAATAGCATACTTACTTAAAAATACGGTTGAGTTATATAAAAATAATCATAAATAATTCTTAATTTACTATTTAACCATTTTCAATTGATTTACTATTTGATTATTTTAGAATTCAATAGTAAATCAATAAATAATAAATCAATTACTAAACTAAAAGTAGTAAATTAAAAATAAAATACTCCGCAACAAACGGAGCTTTTCTTTTGTTGACAAAACAAACACAAAGCGCTAATATTCACTATTCTAACAAAAAGTTAGAAATATATAGGAGGAAAAATGATACCAGTAATACTGTTTCTGTTAATTGATCTCGAGGATAACCTCGACCTTGATGGCCTTTATGACGCAACAGAAGATAGAATACTCTTACCCATTATTCAAATTATCTTTTATGCATTCAATATATTAACACTTATTCTTAATAAAGCCCCTGGCAATATATTATATTTATCCGCATTATTATTAATACCAATAATATTTTATATAATACATCCATATTTACACATAAATGCAGTTTTTAAAAAATGGTGTTTATATCTATGCACTATGCTTAGTGGTTTCATATCAATTTATGTTGCTACTATTAGCTTTATGACTCCCACTTGGTATAGCCTGACAGCACATCATACTCTTAGTGGCGTATTTTCTACAATGATAGGGTTAATATTCATTGGGGAATGTTTCTCTATCAATTCTCACAAATAGATTTCATTAAAAATAAATCGCTCCGCATCAACGGGGCTTTTTTTATACAAATTTATTCGTACTTAAATTGGAATTAAAATCAGGTTCTCGACAAGCTCGAACACTGATTTTTTTAATATTACATAACAAAGCATATATTAATTTATTTATTTGCGAGCTTATAAAAATTTTATTAAATTTGAATGAAGTCAAACGTTAAAAAAACTTCAGGTTACCGATAGGTAACATTTTGAAGTTTTAGTTTGACGAAATGATAAATTTTAAAATTTTTATACTGCTCGCGATTTTGCGGTGCCACCACTTTCTAAAAAGGGGTGGCAAAGAAAAAAACTCCACAAAGATAATCTATCGCTAAAAAAATAAATGCCCCGCAATAAACGGAGTATTTTTATTTTCATCATTCTCACACACATCTATACCCACCTATAAAAGGCGGGTATTTATAATTGCTTACTAATCATATCTAGGTATTCTAGAGTAAAGCTCTCTAATTTTTTCATCAATTTCAATTTTATCTGAAAACATGTGTCTTATCTTTGCTTTCTGTCTTGCAATGTATTTTTTAACGCTTTTTGGTAAATGATTTCTTTGTGTTTTTGTATTTGTCATTGTTTTAATAATATTGTTTATAAAATTTTTTATCTCCTAATTCCTAAGCTTGATCTCATAAATCATTGTTTCTATTCTTTTCAAATTTCTTTTTGCATCGTCAAATTTCATACGAAGCTTTCCTGTCATATAAAGAGCCAACATAAATCCAATAAGCTCTTTAGTAATCTCTCTATACTTCTTTATTTTATCAAGTCCGTTCTTATCCCCTATCAAAACACATTGTCTTACAAGTTCTCCTGTCATATCAGATAGTGCTCCTAAATATTCTTCTGGATTAAATACTAAATCTTTGTCAATGTCTATTTTTTTATTTTCTAGTACTAGAATAAAAAACTTTGCCTCCAAAAACTCTTCTACTGCATCCTTATACATCCCCTCTGATTGTAATCTATTGCTCTTATTGTATTTTTTGTTCAATTCTACAAGATGTTTTTTTGCTTCATCAAGTCTTGAATTAGCCTCTTTCAAATTACTTTCGTGAGCTAAAAAAATTGCTTGTTTACTCTTTGAAAGAATATCTGAGCAAGTGCGTCCTATCATACTTCTTTCTTTGTGATATAAAATTAAATCTTTTGAAATCTTATCAAATATTTTTTTCATATACTTATGTTTAGATGTAAAACTGCTCTTGAAAGGGCAGTGCTATAATAATAGCATATATCAAAAAATGAGTAAAGAACTGGGGTTGAAATTAACACAAATATCCTATATAATCAACTCAATTAATCTATTATTCTATTATCCAAATAAATTATTAATATATGTCATTTTCAATAGGAATAGTGGGCTTGCCAAATGTTGGGAAATCGACACTTTTCAAAGCTCTTACCAAAAAACAGGTTGATGCCTCAAACTACCCATTTTGCACAATAGAACCAAACGTGGGTGTTGTTGCTGTGCCAGATGAAAGATTAGATGCTCTATCAAAACTAAATAATTCTGAAAAAACAATTTATACCACAATAGAGTTTGTTGATATTGCCGGACTTGTGAAAGGTGCGAGCAAAGGTGAGGGACTTGGAAATAAATTCTTAGCAAACATCCGAGAAGTAGATGCGATTCTGCAAGTTGTAAGAAGATTTAAAGACAAAAACGTCATTCATGTTCACGGCGAAGTAAACCCAAAAAGCGATAGAGAAGTAATTGATCTTGAATTAATTCTAGCAGACCTAGAAATTGTCTCTAAAATTCTTGACAAAGCCAATGCAAAAATAAGAGGCGCTCATGACAAAAACGATGAAAAATATTTTAAAACCCTATCAAAAATAAAAAACACACTAGAGTCAGAAAAAATGATATCCACACTTTCACTATCTGAAGAAGAAAAACTTCTTATAAAAAGTCTCAACTTCCTAACTCTCAAACCAATGCTCTATTGTTACAACGTAGATGAAGAAGAGGTCAATGACGAATCACAAGACGGAATTGCAATCTGTGCAAAAATAGAGTCAGAGCTAGCTGAACTATCAGATGTTGATGCAAAAGAATATATGGAAAGCCTTGGCATGAAAGAAACTGGCTTAAACAAATTAATAAAAGAATCCTATAAAGCTCTGAATCTTATAACATACTTAACAAGTGGCCCAAAAGAATCTCGTGCTTGGACAGTTGAAATAGGCTCACGCGCTCCTCAAGCTGCTGGGAAAATTCATACCGATTTTGAAAAAGGATTCATAAGAGCAGAGGTAATAAACTGGAAAGACTTACTCGAATCTGGTGGTGAAGTAAGTGCAAAAGAAAAAGGCCTAATACGATTAGAAGGAAAAGATTATATAGTAAAAGATGGAGATGCGATGGTTTTTCGATTTGCTAATTAACAATACAAATATATCCTTAGACTTCTCTCAGAACGGGCTAATTATACTAATTATACGAATTTAATTTGTATATTTTCACAATTCGCATATTAGTATTAAAATTAGTATTATTAGCATACATTCGCATATTGGCATCGCATTATTCGTATAACATCATTGCATCGCCAAATGAGTAAAACCTATACTCATTTTTTATTGCCTCTTGATAACACTTATCAATAAAACCTTTTCCAGCAAGTGCTGAGATAAGCATAAGTAAAGTACTTTTTGGTAAATGAAAATTTGTTATCAGATTATTTACAAATCTAAATTTATATCCTGGGTAAATAAAAATATTTATCCAGTTTTTTTGTGGAGTTAATTCTCCTTTATTATTTGAAAAGGCTTCTAAAACTCTAAGCGCTGTGGTTCCTACTACTACAATTCTTTTACCACCTTTTTTCGCTTTGTTTAAATATTGTGCTGTGCTTTTATCAAGAATTCCAAACTCACTGTGAATTTTGTGATCCTCTATTCTATCAGTTTTTACTGGCTCAAAAGTTCCAAGTCCCACATGAAGAGTAACATATTTAAAAATAACTCCTTTTAATTTTAATTTTTTCATCAAACTATTTGTAAAGTGAAGTCCTGCAGTTGGTGCTGCAACAGAGCCATTATGCTTTGCATAAACTGTTTGATATTCTTTTTTTAATCGACCCTCAGGGTCGGAATTCTTAATATATGGCGGAATTGGAACATGCCCAGATTTATTAATAAAATCATTAAGCTTTTTTCTTGTTATGTTAAACTTTATTTTCCAAACATACCCTTCTTCTTGCTCTATCAAATTGCAATATGTATCTTTATTGAAATTTATTTTCAAATCTTTTTTTGATCTTCCTCCTATTATTGCAGTCCATATGCCACTTTCAATTTCGCGAAGCAAAAATACTTCCATTTTTCCACCCGTTTCCTTGCTGCCAAATAATCTTGCCGGGAAAACTTTTGTATTGTTATATACTAGCACATCACCCTTTTGTAAAACATCTAATATATCTTTGAAAATATGATGTTCCATTTTCTTGGTGTCGTAATTTGCTAATAACAATCTTGAAGAATCCCGAGGTGAAGCGGGCTTATTGGCAATTAAATGCGATGGTAAATTGTAATTAAATTCTGAAAGTTTCATCCTATTAGATATATTATTTAAATAATGTCTTTTTAAAAATACAACGCATATCCTGCTAAATATTAAAATCCAATATTATTCTATTTATCTAACAGGATTCATAAAATCTATTTTAGCATAAATGTCCTTAAGAGAAAAAAGACCCTAGTCATCATTATAATAACCAGGGTACGTTAAGTTCAACTTACAATAGAATAAAAACTTTGGTGCTCAGACCAAGTTATTTCTAGACACCGGAAAGTCCAATCCCACCCATGACCAATCCAACAAAGGAAACGCACGCAAGAAAAGCCAAAATTGTCAAGATAAATTGTCCCAAGAAAAGGGATGTGCATCTCCTTCCATTCTTTGGGAATAATCTCCTGATGAGCTAGTAAGTAATCCAAAACACGTGCATTAAAAACTGGCTTATCTTTGAGTTCTATTCGCAAGTCATTTACAGTGGGTAATGACATCAGACGATCATCGCATAGAGACATCTCAATTTCAACAAGATTCAAGCTAAATATACCACCACGCATGTGTTTTTGAACTTTCCAATACGGTGGAATATACGGCGTAAGATCACTATTAATAATGTGCTGCTTAGGACACGCTATTATAGCTTCCTGTATAATTTCATGCGAAGAGAGATCCTCAGACCCAAGCAAATCTTTGAATTTTCTAAATTCATTAGCATCATTTACGAGTATGGACATGTCATCCTCCTTATTAATAATATTTTTCTATCTTACTACAAATTCAAAATATGTCAAATAAATGTACTAGATGGGTACATAGGTAACACTTTATGATATTTACACGTAAAGTTAATTGGTGGCATATAGTCTAGGGTCTGATGAGGTCTTTGGAAGTTGTAA
>JAEHGL010000037.1 GCA_019248485.1 Candidatus Komeilibacteria bacterium S5_K13
AAACAGTCTGGATTATGAACCACACGAAGAGAAAATGTCTTAACTGGCATACACCATATGAGGTATTCAATGGTCAATGCACTTCAGGGTAGAATTTAAAGACAATTTAAGCAATAATTAATCAAATATATTATAAAATTTATGAAATAAAAAAGACCCTAACTACTATTAAAGCAATCAAGGTCTAAGCACTAAGTTAAAAAGCTCACCTTGGCGTAGCTGAAGCAACGCTTCGGCGTAGCCAAGTCCAAGGACTTAAGAACTAAGCATTAAGATTAACTTGCGAAACAGCGAATACGTAACCGCCACCACGAACACCTCTGCCATCAGGATTGCCATAGCGAGCGCTCAGCCAACGACAATTACCAAGATCCGCACAGATAGTTTTGGTTAGTGTCTGCATAGTGGTGATATAGGAAAGATCCACATCACCAGGATCCGCACAGAGAAGAGCAAAACCACCATCAGAATCCTTGATTGGTTCGTGCATAGCGAGGATATAGTAAAGACCCATGGCTACAATTTCTTCATCTGTGAACATCTCACGAATAAGACAGGCAACTTCTGCGTTGGGCTTTGTAAGTTTCCGTTTATCAGCTTCAACACGAATATCCTTCGTGACATAGTCGCTATCTTCAATAAAAAGATCCTTGAGAACAACAACTTCCGTCTTAACGTCTTTGGTTGGCTGAAAGTCTTTTGAAAGAAGTATGCTTTTAGCATAATCTGCTACTTTGAATCCATTTTTCTCAAGACGCTCAATCCATTCCCTACCCGTTGCTCCATCACTGATAACGGAAAAATAGATATCTCCATTTTATTCACGCCATTTCTTCTCATGTTCGGTGACTAATATTTCAATTTCACCACACAAAAAACGGACAGTTCCTTCATAGCCACCCAATTTTTTAATAGCAGCCAAAATTTGAGCTTTAGTCAAATCTAATATAGACTTCATTTTTCCTCCTTTGGAAAAATCTTATTTATCTCTTCCCGAGATAAGGGATTACAACCACTAATGGTCATAACCAGGAAATGCCTATTTATTAAGCACCTTTTGGCTATAACCATTTGCAAGTTGATATTTTCAAGGTTCTATTTTTAATATGTTAATTTATAATATATTGTATATTGTCAATAGTGCAAACTTTTTCAAAATATGTTAACATTCTTAAAGAAGTGATTGATTGACTCACCAAGTCAATATCCCTAAAGGATGGAGGTCATACGACCCCCCTAAACTTTAAGACAATTTACAAAGTGCTTTGATAGATTAATTTAATCTAACAGAGAATTTGGGTGGAACCACCCCATGCTCATTTATTACATGGCATATCCGGGTCCCAAAACTAATAAGTTTTTTGGGATTTTTTATTTAGGATTAAATCGTTTTCATAATAAATACTATTATTTCTGATTTAAATATATAATTTGAATATCAATATATAAAAAATCGATGCTAATATACGAATGTATACTAATCACACAAATAAATGATTAATTTATATATTTGTAATCACCATTAGCACAATTAGTGTCATTAGCATATTTGAATCAATTAATTAAAATATAAAATAATTAAATAAGTCAAAACTATGAAAAGAACGGCAGAAAAAATTACACCTCGTCACCCTGATAAAATTTGTGACAGAATCAGTGATGCAATATTAGATGAGTGCCTAAAACAAGATCCAAATAGCCGTGTAGCGTTAGAGACAATGGGTGGACATAATATAGTAACAGTCACAGGAGAGCTTACTACAAATGCATTTGTAAATGCAAAGCCAATCGCAGAGCGAATTATAGGATATCCAATAGGTGTTCAAGAAAACATTGTTCAACAAAGTCCTGAAATAGCTCGTGGCGTTGATATTGGTGGTGCTGGAGATCAGGGTATTATGGTAGGCTATGCATGTCGTGACAATGAAAAAATGCTTCCTCAAGAATATTATCTTGCAAATGACTTATGTCAATTTATCTATGAAAAATTTCCAGAAGACGGAAAGGTTCAAATTACGCTAGACGAGGAAACAAAAGTTATTGACTGTATATTGGCAAGTTTTTGCAAAGCTACCTCATCTGAGCTTAAATCACTTATAGAAGAATGGACAAAGAACAAAGCTAGTCAATATGAAATAAAACAAATTCTATGCAACCCTGCAGGAGATTGGAATATTGGTGGACTTTTTGCTGACACAGGGGTGACAGGAAGAAAAATAGTTTGTGATGCATATGGTCCTAGAGTTCCAGTAGGTGGTGGTGCATATTCAGGCAAAGACGGAACAAAGGTTGATAGAAGTGCCGCATATATGGCAAGGCGTATTGCAATGGACATACTAAAACACAATGAAAATTATTATGATGTACTAGTTCGAATTGCTTATGCAATAGGAGTGGTTGATCCAATAATGGCAACATATGAAGCACACACACTTTCTGGGGAAATAATAAAAGAAAATCTAGACTCATCAAATCACGTCTTATCTCCAGCAAAAATTATTGAGTTACTTAAACTGCATGAACCTATTTATGAAAAAACTGCTGATTGGGGTGCTTATGGAAACGGCTTTATTTGGGATAATGAATAATTTCAATTTTCTATTTTTTATTTTCAATTGATTTACTATTTATGTATTTTCAATTAACAAATAGTAAATAAAAAATCATTTGAAATTTGCAAAATAATAAATAATAAATAAACCCTATGGAAAATAAAATTGAATTATACAGGCACTCTCTTGCTCATATTATGGCAAGCGCTGTCTTAAAACTTTACCCAAAGGCAAAGTTTGGTGTAGGACCTACAATAGAAAATGGTTTTTATTATGATATTGAACTAGACTCCTCTATTTCTGAGAGCGATTTATCAAAAATAGAAGATGAAATGAAGCGTGTTATTTCATCTAACATTGAATTTGTAAAAAATGAAATGAGTATTAAAGATGCAATAAAGCTTTTTACAAAATCAAAACAAGACTACAAGGCGGAATTACTTAAAGACTTAGAAAAAAAAGGCACGACAAAAATAGATGACGCTGAAATATTTGATAATGTTGAAAATGCAACACTTTATACAACGGGAGAATTTATAGATTTGTGTCGTGGACCCCATATTGAAAATACGTCTGAAATTAAAGATGTTGCGTTCAAACTTACCAAACTTGCAGGCGCATATTGGCGTGGAAATGAAAAAAACAAAATGCTTACCCGTATTTATGGAATTGCATTTGAAAAGCAAACAGAGCTTGATGAATATTTGAAACTTCTTGAAGAGGCAGAGAAGAGGGATCACAGAAAAATTGGACAAGAATTGGACTTATATAGTTTTCATGAAGAAGCACCGGGTATGCCATTTTTTCATGCAAAAGGAACTATTATCTGGAATAAGCTAGTTGAGTTTTTGACAGAAAAAATGTATGAGAGAAATTATGAAATAAATAAAACTCCAATAATTTTGAACAAATCTTTGTGGCTACAATCAGGGCATTGGGATCACTACAAAAACAATATGTATTTTACCAAAATTGATGAAGCTGATTTTGCAGTGAAACCAATGAATTGTCCAGGAAATATTTTGATTTATAAAGCACATCAGTATTCTTATAGAGACCTACCACTTCGTGCTGGAGAATTTGGAATATGTCATAGACATGAATTATCTGGAGTTTTATCAGGCTTATTTAGAGTAAGATGTTTTACTCAAGATGATGCTCATGTTTTCTGTACAAAAGAACAAATGAAAGATGAGATTACTGATTTGATCAATTTAGCTGATGAAGTATATTCTCAATTTGGATTTTCATATCACATGGAATTGTCAACTAGACCAGAGAAAGCAATGGGAGATTCAGAGCTTTGGAAACTAGCTGAAGATACCTTGAAAAATGTATTAGATGCAACAGGAAAAAAATATAAACTAAACGAAGGCGATGGTGCTTTTTATGGTCCTAAAATTGATTTTCATCTAAACGATGCAATAGGAAGAACATGGCAATGTGGAACAATACAGCTCGATTTCCAAATGCCAGAAAAATTTAATCTAACTTATGAAGGGCCAAATAATCAAAAACTACAACCAGTAATGATCCACCGCGCAATCCTAGGAAGTGTTGAAAGATTTTTGGGAATTTTGGTAGAAAATTTTGCCGGAGCATTTCCTCTTTGGCTCTCCCCTGTTCAAGTGAAAATTATCTCTGTCGGTGAATCACATATTGATCATTGTAAAACTTTAGCAAAAGAATTTGAAACCAGTGGAATAAGAACGGAAATAGATGATACAAATGAAACGGTTGGAAACAAAATCAGAAAATCCTCTCACGAAAAAGTTCCTTATGTATTGGTCATTGGTGATAAAGAAATTTCCTCTCCAAAACTATCCGTAAGAGTAAGGGGTGAAAAAGATTTGGTAGAAATAGAAAAAGATGAGTTTATAAAAAATATACAAAAGAAAATAGATAATAAAGATTTGGGGTTATAATCTCCGAATACCTCACCCCCATCCCCTCTCCAGCATAGCTAGAGGGGGGCGTTTATTTTGATTATGGTCATTATTCTCCCCCCCCCCTCTCCATCTTCAATGGGGAGAGGCAAGCTCGCCTTGGCATAGCTTCAGCGTAGACAGGGGGTGGGGAAATGAATTTTCCATTTCCCTCAAAATATAGTAAACTTATTGAGGTTATAAAATTAAATAATTCAATAATCATTCAATCTTACTAATTCACTAATCGGGTCGAATGACCCGACTAACCCTCTAACCCCATGGAAATAAAAACAGCCCTTACATATGACGACGTATTACTGGTTCCAAAAATGTCTCATATTAAATCCCGTAGTGATGTAAATACTAGTACTAAATTATCTAGAAATATCAGTCTAAATATTCCAATAGTCTCTTCCAATATGGATACCGTCACAGAAAGCAAAATGGCTATTGCAATGGCACGATTAGGGGGGATTGGAATAATCCATAGATTCTGTAGCATCGAATATCAAGCAAAAGAAGTTCTCAGAGTAAAAAGACATCAGAGCATGATAATTAGACGTCCATACGTTATTAATCCAGAGAATACTATCAAAGAACTTCGTACAAAGATAAAAGAATGTGGCTACTCAGGATTTCTAGTCACAGATAATGAAAATGTAGAACTTTTAGGAATAATTACAAAAAGAGATTATACATTTATAAGCGATGAAAATATAAAAGTGAAAGATTTAATGACGTCTCGTGAAAAACTTATTACAGCAACAAACGAAATAACTATTGATGGCGCTAAAGAAATATTTGCAAAACATAAAATAGAAAAACTTCCTATTGTTGATGAAAATTTTCATATAAAAGGTCTTGTTACAAAAAAGGACTTAGTTGAAAACTTTGATGACAAACTTGCAGTTAAAGACAAAAATGGAAGATTACTAGTAGGAGCTGCAGTTGGAGTAAATGGAGACTATATGGATCGTGTTGATGCGCTTGTAGAGGCAGAAGTTGATATTATCGACCTTGATATTGCCCATGGTCACTCTGCCCTAGAAATCGAGGCGCTAAAAATTATAAAGGCAAAATATCCAAATCTTGAAATAATGGCTGGAAACATCGCTACAGCAATTGCTGCAAAAGATCTTATTGAGGCAGGAGCTGATTGCGTAAAAGTTGGGATTGGAGCTGGATCAATTTGTACAACAAGAATTACAACCGGATTTGGAGTTCCACAACTTAGTGCTGTAATGGATGTTTATCCAATATGTAAAGCATACAACATTCCAATGATTGCTGACTCTGGAATTAAACAGCCTGGAGATTTAGTAAAAGCACTTGCAGCAGGAGCTGACACCGTTATGCTCGGCGGTCAATTATCAGGAACAGAAGAAACACCAGGACCAGTTATAAATTATAATGGAAGACAATACAAGATTTCTCGTGGAATGGCATCTCTTACGGCAGCTCTATCTCGCCCTGGCGCAAAAGAAGATATTAGTAAAATTACCCCCGAAGGGGTTGAGGCAAGAGTTCCATATCGTGGAGCAGTAAAAGATGTTATAGGAAAATACATTGGTGGACTTCGTTCTGGAATGAGCTATGGAAACGCAATGACAATAAAAGATCTTCGTGATTGTGAATTTGTAAGAATTACCAACTCAGGAATGAGAGAGTCAAATTCTCATGACAATGAAGTGTTGTAATTAAAAATATCAAATTACAAATTTCAAATCAACTACAAAATTAAAATATCTAAATGTCAAATTTGAAATTTGTCATTAGAAGTTTAAGTTTGATTTGATATTTAACATTGGAAATTTGAAATTAATATGAACTATTATATCAAGTACTATGGATGTGATATGAATAGATCAGACGCAGAGCGCGTGTCCTCTATTTTGGAATCTTTAAAATACAAAAAAACAAGCACTATGGAATCTGCTGATGTAATTGTTGTAATAGCTTGTAGTGTAAGGCAAGGTGCTGTTGATAGAGTTTATGGAATTTTTAGAAAAAAGAAGCTAAAGAAAAATGTAATAAAAATTCTCACAGGATGTGTGCTCAAAGAAGATGCCCAAAAACAACAAAAACTTTTTGATATTATAATTGATATTACAAAAATCAAGTCTATTCCAAAATTAATTTCAATCCCACCGTGGCGAAATAAACAGAAAACTATTTATAACTATAAACCAGAAAATGTTAACTACCTTGATATAAAACCAAATCATAGCAACAACTTTTCGGCACTTGTTCCTATTTCAAATGGTTGCAATCAGTTTTGCTCTTATTGTGCAGTACCTTATACAAGAGGTATTGAAAAAAATAGATCGGCATATAGCATATTAAAAGAAATTAAAAAACTACCAAAATCTGTCAAACAAATCACGCTCTTAGGACAGACTGTTAATTCATATATTAGCCCAGACAATACCTCCGACATCAAAGACTTCGGCGACTTGTTAGAGAAGGTTGCGATTTTAAAACCAAATATTTGGATTAATTTTTTATCACCATATCCTACAAAATTTGATGATGAGCTAATAAAAATTATTGCAAAATATGATAACATATCACACCATATTCATATTCCGCTTCAATCTGGTAGTGATAAAATACTGAAAATGATGAACAGAAAATATAGCTCATCTCAATTTTTAGACATCGTAGAAAAAATTTATGAGACAATTCCAGATGCAAACATTACAACAGATATCATAATAGGTTTTCCAAAAGAAACTGAATATGATTTTAAAGAAACCCTAAACGTTCTCAAAAAAACCAAAACTACTCTTGTTTACAGCGGACTTTATTCTCCTCGCTTTGAGACATTGGCTTATAAAATGTATAATGATAATGTATCACAAAAAACAAAACGAAAAAGAGATGAAATAATGACAAAATTTATCGGTAAACAGTCTCTGATGAGAAACAAAAAATATCAAGACAAAATTGTAAAAGTTTTAATCACAAACAAAAACAAAAAAGGAGAATATCTTGGCAAAATGCAAACTTATGAAACGGTAAAAATATTTAATGGCCATGATAAATATATAGGACAATTTGTAAACGTGTTAATAGACAAGTGTCTTGAATGGGGATTAGAGGGGTTAGAATAATTAGAAAGTTGGGATGAAGGTCCTGACTTTTTTTACTCCATTGAAA
>JAEHGL010000038.1 GCA_019248485.1 Candidatus Komeilibacteria bacterium S5_K13
CATATATATTGTGTTTATTGATTTAATATATACAATATGTGATTTTTTATACATATTTTCTTTTTTGATATATGTTATATAATATTTTTTTTGATCTACATTATTCCAGTCAGATATAAAACCATCGTTGTTTTCTGATAGCCATTTCAGTTGTCTTGCATATGAACGAATTGCTTTAGATGCATTGATTGCTTCTTCTTCTGTTTCGTATTCAACTCCAGCTTCTGTGTATTTTTCGTTTTTAATATTAGTTTTATATGGATTATCAACTAATGAAACATTCCATTCACCTGATGATGGAGTCCATTTGTCTTGTTTTGGTTCATCAAGATTGATTGTTAAAGTTTTATTGCTTTGTAGCTGTTTAAACTGTTGTTGTGTTAAAATTATTGTGTACATTATTGTTTCCTATTTATGATGTAATTAAGTTTCTCTATCTGGCGCTCAGTGAGATTATCTTCTTCATCTTCTAGAAATTCTCTTAATAAATCAAGTGTTGATTTTTGTTTGATTGCAGATGCTTTAGATGATACTGGTTGTTCCCAGATAAGGTTTCTTATAACTTTTGGTACAACAATAGGGTTTTTAACTTTAATGTTGTTGTCTTCAAGGATTTGTTTATCAGATTGAGTAGAAATAACTTGCTTATGAGCAAATTCGTCTTTGATTTTGGTTACAAGGTTTTCTGGAAGATTATACTTCTCCATGTAGTCAAAATCCTTAGCGCCAGATTTTAGGTCATCATACATTTGATCAATAAATTCATCTGAAGTGTGTTGAAATATATATGGTGCTTTATAACGAATCTGGAAGGTATCAGTGATGTTTCTGTCTCTTCCTATCTCTAAGATGCCTGGATTGAAATTATAGCCGTACAGAAGCTCTGAGCTTGTCGAAATGTATAGCCCACCTATATAGATTCTACCAGCTTCTGATTTATCAAGAATTTGACCGTATCTGTCGTTTTGAGCTATAACTGTAAAGTCTCGTTTTTCAAGATAAATATTATGCATAATTAAATCAAAATCATATGAGTTTTTAGTGATTATAACTGATACACCTTTTTGAAGGTTTTTACATAAGAAGAAAATCTAGATTAGATTTTTCATGCTATAGAAATGGTATTTTTGAAAGAAACCTTCCAGAATTAACAAAGGATGGATCGTTATGGCATTCATATTTCTATAAAGATGATTTTGAACTATGTGACTGCAATAGTACGATTATTGAAGAATTTACCTATCCATTATTTATGGAATCAACAAATAAGGGAAGAGTTGTTAAGTTTAATTCATTAACTTCTGGAATAGTAATAATACAAGGAGAATCTAGAGATCAACCAGGTTATGAATATAATTCATGGATGAATCATAATGATTCTCATACATGGAAACCTTATGACTTCTCAAAAGCGCCAGTGGTTGATGATTTAGACTACTGGGATGCAAGATTTAAAGCTGGATTACCAGTTTATTATTCAAAAAATAATTATTATCACATTAGGCATAAGTTTACAATACTACCATCTAAACTAATGGAGTTAAACAAAACTAAATATGATATGTTATATATCGAACAAATAGAAGAATTTACTTATCCAATGTATTTTGAATGTATAAAAAATAGTTTTGACAAAGGAATAGTTGTAAAATTTACTGAATTAAATAAAGGTAAATTTATTAAAAAATTTGAAAAAAATGAAGGTATTGAAAAATTTCTTTCTACTCACTGGGTAGAACACACTGATAAAGAAACTTGGAAAAAAGTTGATTTTGATGAAACAATTGGAAAAATAATTCCAACTCAAGATGACATTGATGAATTAATTTCAAACTTGAAATCTATTCTTGAAGACAGTGATAACCGTTTCAATCCATCTGAGCGTGGCGCTGGAACTCAACTTAGGGAATCAGGTTATGATCAATGTCATGACTTAATTGATGAATGGTTAGAAAAATATCATGTCACTGAAGCGCCAGATATTGGTGGAGAAAAACATTTCCAATACTATGAAGATTTATATGATGTTATTGTATATTTCGAAAAACTATTAAGCGAAGAACAACATGAACAAAATGTTGATAATTTATTTGGACAAAATCCATTTGATGAATATGTTCCAGAAAAACAATCACCATGTTATTTAGGTGTTGATTATGCATCACAACCAGACATTTCATTCGTTCCACAAAACGGAATCAAATCAAAACTTAATGATGATGCACTTGATGATTTATCTTATACACTTGCAAATAGTAACTGGAAACTTGAATATTTACAACCAATAACTGGCGCTACTGAAGTAGTTAAAACTAATTATAATAAAACAAAGGAATTTACAATGAATAATGAATTACAAGACGCAATTTTAGAATTAATAAACGAGAACGGAAAACCAAAAGTTAAAAAACCAAAAACACCAAAAATTGTATGTAATGTAGAAGGTACATTAATGGAATTTGCTGATGAAGCTGCATTAAAATCATTCATGTGGTCATCAAGAGTTGAATCAGTTATCAGATATGACTTATCTGGTAAAGTTACAGTTCCATTCGAACTATCAGTTGAAGCTCCAAAAACTAAAGCTTCTAAATAATTAAAAGAGTCAGATTCTGGCTCTTTTTGTAGCTCTGCTTCTTTTAGAGGTAATACTAATTTACTTCTCAAAGCGCCAGATAGAGGAATCTAATATGCCATATAAATTTGAATCAGATAAGCTTCTAGTTCCAAAAGAACACGATAAGAGAGTAAAGCTCAATCAAGAGCAAAAAGAGCTTATAAGACATCTATATGAAACCACAGATACTTCACAGAGAAAACTAGCTACTCAATTTGGTGTATCTAGAAGACTTATTCAGTTTATTATTGATCCAGAGAAACACAAGGCTAATCTACAAGCCAGAGAAGCCCGTGGAGGCTCAAAACAATACTACAACAAAGAAACACACGCTAAAACAATGAAAGCTCACAGAAGCCATAAAAAAGCTCTATATGATGCATCATTACTCTTATTAGCGCCAGATATTGAGAACACTTAACTGTTTGATTTTTTTATACTGACTGTATAGTAGCGTAGCTTTTTTTGCCGACCGCTCTCCAAATTTTTTTCCTACGGCTAGCGCCTTCGGAAAAGAAATTTGTCGTTTGCCGTCACAAAAGCTACGAAGGTGATGATTGGATTTATATTTAAAGGAAAACAAGTGAACAAAAAAACTGGAATAGATTATGTAGCAGATAAATATTTAGGATTGAATGTAAAATTTAAATTTAAAAACATTGAAATGACTGGAAAAATAAGTGGAGTATCAGGTTATTTAAAAAGATATGAATACAAAATAGAAATAGATGATGATAAAAATCATTGCTATATACATTTAGATAGAAATTCATTTAAAATAATTTAATAGGTATTATATATAAATATATTTAATAGACCTATCTTTGAAGAACTTCAATTAATAACCATTTTATAGAGGTTTTGTTCAATTTTAAATGTACTACACAGTTCACATTTTAATATTTATGTGAATTATGGTGTACATTTTATGTTTAAACACCTATATATACGTTTTACATTAAGATGTTAATTTTGATTCTATTTTATGGGATTTATTGGAAATTTCAACTTGGTATAAATATACCAAGTTTCAGTAGATATTTATTAAAAACTTGGTATAATCATACCAAGTTTAGAGGTGAGAGTTTAAACTTATAAATACCTACAGGAGTTTTTATGAGAAAATTATACAATATTTCTAATAAAGCTAACATTATACAGAGTGAAACTGGAGAAATTCAATCAATACAAGTTGAGAATAATATTTCACAAGTTTCAATGTTTCCAGTTAATAGCAAGGATAGAACAATGATTTATATGAATGATTTTACAAGAATAACTGAACTTAATAAAACTGAACAGTTAATGTTTTTTGCAATATTGCAAAATTGTGATGGATATAATATTGTTAAAGCTTCTTGGAAAGATATAGCTAAAGATATTACATCTGATCAATCAAGAATTTCAAAAACAATTAAACAACTTAAAGACTTAAACTTTATAGCTAAAGTTGAAGGTAAACATATGGTTAATCCATTTATAGTTTTACCTAAGTATGATAAAAACGAAAGGGAATCTCAATGGTTATGTCAACAAGTTTGGAAATTATACACAGAAGATATGAATACTTATATTCCAGACGACTATATATCAACAGTTAAATATATGCTTGGATTAAAAGAATCAACACATATAAAAGTTGGAAACAAAAAATCTGAAGAGCAATCTAAGATTGTGGAAAAACCAAACAACAAAAACTCATGACCCTTCAAAAAAATCGCAACGGCAAACGAGAAAATTCTTCACTGTAGCGCAGCGGAAGTGAAAATTTTCGAGAGCGGTCGGTGGAGATTTTTTGCATAATCCTACCAGCTAGGTAGAAAAATCAAAAACGAAAGTTAACATTATAAAGCACATTGCTTTGAGTTATACAACACACACAACTCCTGGCGCTTACATTGTGTCTTCTAATGTTAACAAAGGAATAATAAAATGAACTATGTTGGACAAGTATATGGATTTCAAGTATTTGAAGATGAAAATGTTTTAAAATTAAAATATCCAACTGGAAAAAAAGATGGTAACAAACTAGGCAAAAGAAAAAGAAATATTCTTGTTCCAGATGTAAAATTCTCAAAATCAAAAGGAATATTTGTTCATCCTGACTTAAAAGAGAATTTTATTAATTTTATAAATATGTTAACAATAAAGGAATAATCAATGACATTTTTAGCAGTAAACAGTAAAGGTATAGAATATATTTCATATACTCCATTAACTAGAAAATTAGAAGGTGAAACACTTAACGGAACTTGGATTTTCAAAGGAAGATACTCAGATAATATGATGTTTCAAGTTCCAAAAGGAACAATAGAAAAACTTATTGGTAAAGAACTTACATGGCAAGATGAGCCAGTAGAACTAAAGGAATAACTAATGACACAAACAACATTTGAAGGAATAACAATTTCTTCTCAATTTATAGGTATAGGTAAGAGTTTATCAACAGATGGACACTCATCGATCTTTCACATATTGTTTCCTAAATATTCTGTTACTATCAACAATGAAACATTTGAATATTCTCAAAGCGCCAGATATTTAGCAGAAGGGTTAGGTCTTAAACAAGGATGCATTTATGAAAACACTTACAAACATCCACATTCTGGCGCTTATAATAGTGAAATCTATATAGACTCAGGACCTTATACTAGAACCTCAGCTAACGGTGCAGCTCCAAGAATATTTTCAAACAGAAAAACAACTATTAATGATGTTCATAATAAGTTCTCACAATCTAAAGCTTCAGAGCTTCAAGAAAATGAACTTCTATTTGAATTAAGAGCAATCCTAGAAGACGCACTTGTAGGCTTTGAATACTTTACTCCAGGTGAATTTGGTAAGGAATTTGGATACACAGATATTGACAACTGTATTGAAATATTCAACGGATGCAATCAAACAAGAGTAAAGCTTAGATTATCTGAAACAAAAATTCATGAACTTCTTGATAAACTTTCTGAAAAAGGAATAGAATAATGTTACCACATAATGATGTCATAGCTCATGTAGAACTTAATGAAAACGCTTTGGAATACTTTCTTCAAGCAAAATACGGTTCGTCATATATAGAGCCTAATTTTAACGAATGGGTTCAAATATTAATATCTTATGGTAATCCACTTGAAGCTTATGCAATTCAAGGAACTATTACATTTTATCATTTGCCTTCAAAACTTATTATTGAAACAACTGATACCGAATGTGCAAGAGTTGAAGACATACTAGGTATTTATACAGACACAAAGACTTTATCATGTACACAATCATTAACTCTAGTAGCTTAAGTAATTTTAACACTTGGTCTGCATCATTTCATTGTTTATTTGAAGAAGAGAAACAAAAAGTTTTATCAACTCCAAGAGAAGAAATAGTTGATTACATTAATAAGAAAACTCATCTTCTTAGAAATACAGATTTTGTATTTAAAAATCTACATATGACAATTAAAAACTCTTTTTCAAATCGTGATCTAAATTCAACAATAGATATTATATCTGGAGATAAATATTTAAATAATATAATATGCTCATCAGATTTTAATAGAATTGCAACATTTATTCTATTTATAATAAAAGATTTTAATATAGAGAAAAAAATTGATGAAAAAATTAAAGAATTTGAAGAAAAAATTAATTTCTTAAAGTCACTAAAAGATTAATAATAACAACTGGGTGAAAGCATAGAACCATTGACCCTGTGTAGCTCGCAAGCCTGAATGGTAGGATTAAAACGAGGATGACTAAACGAATATAGATGCAATCGATTCCTAGCGCCAGATATTGAAGAGCACTTTATCTGGCGCTTAATAATTTAGTAATGAGCAGTACATACCTGAGCAGAGGGCAACTCTGTCAGCTACACATTAACTGTAAAGTGGAAGTCTGAAAGTACGACCGTCACTGTACTGCTCTTTAGTGAATTATCACTACCGCAAACCACACATCAAGGCGGCGGTATATAAATAGACATGCAGTGTAACTTTCAAAGCGCCAGAAGAGGTAGTTTATCTTCCATTTTCTACTTGTCTGGCGCTTTGTTAAATGTGTGCAAATCAAATTTCTAATGGTATGATTATAGGCGCTTTTATGCGTCTAGGTGACAGTTCGATTCTGTCTTTGCACACAAATAAACTAAACAAGCCAAATAGTGCTTTGAATATTACATAGCTTGTTTAGTTTTTCATATACGGCGCCATAGCTCAGGGGTAGAGCCACTGATAAAAATGATTAATTTCATTTAATTTTATAGAGGTCGCAAGTTCGAATCTTGCTGGCGCTTCCAATTTTATATGTACTATTCCATAGGATGTCTGGTTTATCAGAAAGGTAGTGCAAGTCTACCACATGAAACAATTATTTTTAATAAACAGATACAAGCACAAGGAGTCGGTCCCTGACTGCAACATATCTGTTTATTAAATATATACAAGGAATAATTTATGAAAGCAACAGATTTATTAATGTTAGATATATAT
>JAEHGL010000004.1 GCA_019248485.1 Candidatus Komeilibacteria bacterium S5_K13
TTTATAAATGGAGAGGGGAGGATGTTTGCTGATAATAAAAATAGACTTGAAAAATCAAGAGCTTAGCTATTTTTTAGGAGATAAAAAAATAACAAACTTCAAAATATCAAGTGGAGTAAAAAGTCTTGCAACTCCACGCGGAACTTACAAAATATTAAACAAAATTCCAGTTAAGCTATATAAAGGTGTGGGATATAATTATCCCAATACAAAATGGAATCTTCGTTTTTCTACTAGTGGATTATATATTCACGGGGCTTATTGGCACAATAAATTTGGGACACCAATGAGTCATGGATGCATTAATGTATCGTATGAAAATATGGAATCACTATACAACATGGCTTCAACAGGAGATAAAATAATTGTTGAATAGCTTTTTTCACCCTCTAGCAATTATTTTGATTTCACAATTACCCCTCATCCCTAACCCTTCTCCCAAAGCGGGAGAAGGGCATTTTATTATCAACAAACATCCTCCCCTCTCCATTTATAAATGGAGAGGGGTTGGGGGTGAGGCAAAATTCCTATAATAAAAAACCGCCGAATATAAATCCGACGGTTTTTATAATATAAAACTATTTCAATTCAAATGATGCAATAATATCTTTTATAGCGTCAAATTTTGCTTTATCAGCAGTTACTGGAGTTTCGATATTTGAATATGTAAATACATACTTTGCACCTTCTTTTATAACTGTCTCTAAATTAGTGTCTTTGTCTTTTACTTTGTTCCATTGAGCTTTTGTAAATACAGAAATTGTAAATAATGGTTTGTCTGTTCCAAAATTATATGCAATAGATTCTGTTTTAGTAGTATCTTTTTTGTCTTCTTTTACTGCATAGCCCAACCAAATCTGAGGGAATCTTAAAATAAATCCATATGTCTCATTTTCATAATTCAAACCACTCACATCATAATCTTTAATCTTTACTGTCTGAAGCATAAGATCGAATAATTGTCCTTGCGCTTGACTATTTATATAATCAGCTTGCTGTGTTAATTCAGGAGAATATGTCTCATTTATATAAAATCTTCTGATAATCGCAATGTCTTTTGCCTTATTGTCTTTGATACAATAAGTAACAACCCCTCTTCCCTCTGCACCAACATCATACTTAACACCCTTAACATTTTGAAATACAAACTCCGTGCCAATATCTCCCATATTTTCTTTCAAATAATCACAATTTTGATCTGTTTCTTGACTAAAAGAAATTTGCATATCTTTTGCAAATTCACTATCCGCACTGTCTTCTGTATTTTTTAACTTGAAAGCTTGCATTTGATGATATAGTTCATTGTTCTCTGTATCTACCTTAAAAAGCGTATCTGGATACATTATATCCATTGATAGATCCTCATTTGAATAAGTCTTCCAGTCTTGAATGGGTGGTACTTGCAATTTACCTTGTTGAGCAGTTTGTGCTTGTTGAAATTGAGTTAATTGAGCTTCAAGTTCAATAACTCTTTGTTTAGCAATCTTTGCCTCTTCTTCTTTTTGACTCAATATATTTTGTTGACCAAAATATACGATTCCCCCTACAATAAGCGCCGTTGCTATTATTGCTACAGAAAATAACCCTATTATTTTTGATTGACTCATATTCTTTTTGTATCCAGTTATATAACTGGAGTTATTAACTTTTTTATTAAATATTGATTTAGATAATTATTACAAAAATAGTCAAGTCTTATTAAAAAATGCCTATTTTCATAAATATCATAAGTATTATAGCATAAAGTTATTCTATGTCTACTATTGTCAAATTCAAAAAATCCAGACTTTAAAAATGCAAAATAGAAGCCTAAAACTATTGCGCAGAAATATTATTTATTATTTTTCCCAAAGATTTACAATCTTCAAATAATTATCCTTAATAATTTCAATTGCCCTATTCTTTGAGATTTTTCCATTGTATAAATTAATGATTGCATCAAAAAAAATAGTTCTTCCAACTGCAAATCCATTTATATCGCTAAATTTCTTTGCGACACTCACCCATTTCTTTATCTGCTTCATATCCTCCCCTCTTCCAAGCATTATAATGGAAACATTTTTTCGTGCTTTTGTATTTTTTATCTGTTTTATAACTATTTCCCAATCGACCCTCTTATCATATGCTTCTATTTTCCAAATATCTGGATCAATTCCAGCTGCTTGAATTTCAGAAATTATAAAAGTCGTTTCTTTTGCTTTATTACCTATTTTTGGCGTAAGGAGTTCAATAATAAATTTTTTGTCAATTGTTTTACAAAAGTCATTTAAACTTTTCAATTTTTTTAATTGTTCTTGGTTTTGTTTTTTGTTTTTCAAGTCGTATCTTATCAAGACTTTTACAAAATCTGGATTAGACTTAGTAATAAATTTACCAAAATTCTTTCCATGTTCAAACTCAAAAAAATCTTTTCCACTCTTTTCAGTAGAAACTGCAAATAATATTTTTTGATGCCTTGCTAGTTCAATAATATCCAATCCAAATTCTTCATCAATTAAAATCGACATTTCTTTTTGATGCCTCGACCCTCTTCTTGCCAACAAAAATCCCTGAAAAATAATAGCCTTGTAATATGATATAATATTTTTATCTGCTTTTGAAAGAGGCTTTTTCAAAGAAAAGCTCCTAATCAAAAAATCTCTATGATCAAACGGAAGCATATAAATTTTACCTTTATATCCTAACATAAATTTTAAAATATTTTTGTTATTATTTTTTTTGATAAATCTATTCCCATCATTTGTTTTGGTGGCTTAATATTTAAAAATCCCAAAACCGTTGGCGCAATATCTGACAAAACACCATTTATATCTTTTTGATAAAATTCTTCATTTATTATTTCTTTGCTCATATTTTTAAATTTTTCATTTACAATAATACATGGAATTGGATATAGGCTATGCTCTTTATCTATCTCTCCTGTTTTTAAATTTACAACCTCTTCTACATTACCATGATCTGCTGTTATTATAACCGTAGCGTCTTTTGAAAGTAATGCTGGGATAAGTTCCGACAATACATTATCTAATTCGCTTACCGCTTTCACAGATGCATCCAAATTTCCAGTATGCCCGACCATATCCGCATTTGCAAAATTAACTACATAAAAATCAAACTTATCAGCGTTTATATTTGAAAGTAATTCATCTTTTATTAGATGTGCTGACATCTCTGGCTTTAAATCATAAGTTTCAACATCAGGCGATGGAATAAGAATTCTTTCTTCTTTTTCATGCTTTTCCTCTTTTAACCCATTTAAGAAAAATGTAACATGCGCATATTTTTCTGTCTCAGCAATATGGAGTTGAGACAACCCAGCTTCACTTATTGTCTGGGCTAAAGTATTTGCTATCTCTGGCCTTTTGAATGCGATGTCAACTGGCAAATCTTTTTTATATTCTGTAAAAGTCACAATACACAAATTCTTCAGTTTTTCTCCTCTATCAAATTCTTTGAAGTCTTCTTGAATAAAAGCACTTAGCATTTGTCTTGCTCTATCTGCTCTAAAATTAAAAAATATTACCGAGTCATTGTCTGATATCTTTGCAATTGCTTCGTCATTATTTGTTATAACAAATGGACGAAACTCCTCATCAAATATATTTTTTGCATAAGAAGATTGTATTGCCACAACAGGATCTTCTCCTCTATCTTTTGAAACGGAGCGAACAATGGCATCATAGCTAGACTTGATTCTATCCCAATTATTATTTCTATCCATACCATAAAATCTTCCTGATATTGTAGCTATTTTCCCACAATTATAAACCTCCATTGTTCGCATCAAATTCTTTATAAAAACGACTCCTTTGTCTTTTGGCGTATCTCGACCGTCCAAAAACAAATGAAGATATACTTTTTCTACCTTGTTTTCACAAGCAAGCCTTATCAAAGATTCAAGATGCGCTTGATGAGAATGCACCCCTCCTGTACCCAACAATCCTATTAGATGAAGTGAGCTATTTTTTTCTTTTGTGTGATTTATTGCGTTTAACAAAATCTCATTCTTAAAAAAATTACCATTAAGTATTTCTTTATTTATTCTATTTAAGCTTTGAAGCACTATTTGTCCAGAGCCTATTGTCAAATGCCCCACTTCTGAATTTCCAACTTCTCCATATGGAAGACCGCTCGCCTCACCACTTGCTTGCAATAAAAAAGACGGATAATTTCTCAAAAGATAATCCCAATATTTTGGCTTTGCAATTGTTATTGCATTACCAATAGAAGGCTCAGATACCCCCCAGCCATCTAATATAATGAGTGCAACTGGATTAGTAATCATAATTTATTTGGTCTATTTTTCCATCAAGAATTTCCTTGATGCTATTTCTTATAAGAGAGTCATTTTCGCTTATTACCTTGATTAGCCCCAATCTCTCTGTCTCGTCTTGTTCTTTTTCAAGCTTTACAATTTTTTGATTCATTTTATAAACCAAATTAGTAATAATGGCTAGTATTTTCTCTTTTTTATCTTCTGGAATATTAAATTCCAAAAAATAGCTTTCTACTGATTTTTGTTTAATTTCTTCCATAGTTTTGTTTACCACCCCATAGGGTGAGATAAAATTTCTTAACTTTATTATAGCATTAATTTGAGGAGATTAGGAGGATGAGGAAATTGGAAAATCAGGAAATTAGGTTAAATACAATCGTTATTATCATTAATATGCTAATCTTAATAATCCTTCCCAACCTATTAGACATTGACAAAGCAGTTTATATGTGATAACGTAAAAATACTACCTAAATAATTGAAATCCTAAGGAGGAATCATGTTAATTATCATTATTTGCGCGCTGCTTGGTTTGAGAGTTGGAATTTTGTTCAATAAAAAAGCTCTCCCCGAATCAAATATTTGGGAAAAAGGACTTAATTATGGATCGGGAATTTTCGTGGGTGCCCTCATCGGCATACTTATAGCTATTATGTTTTCTTCTTTTCTCGGACACGAGCAAATTCAACAGGAATACGAAAAGACTGAGATAGTTGCTCTTACCGATAATAGTCAAATATCTGGATCATTTTTCCTGGCATCTGGTTCTATTGATCAAGAAGACTATTACAAGTTCTATTTCAAAACACCTGATGGCGGAAAACAATGGAACTCTCTTCCCGCAAGAAACGTAATCATCTATGAAGAAGATAGGAATGATGCCTATGTATCCAAAATTCAAAAAGTAAACAGTTTTAGGAAGATACGAAAATGGAATTATCTATTTATTCCAAAATTTCTTATTGATGTAAACATTAGGCCAACTGATATGTATGGAATTCACGTGCCAAAAGGGACTATCAAGGTTGAAAACAATTTTCGTCTTGATATGAAATAATGCCTCACAAAAATGAATTATATATTGACGTGCATCAAAAGTGTACGTCTTTTTATTTTTATTTTATACACCTAACGCACTCCTCAATCTAACTCGCGCCCACATTATTCGTATTAATTAGTATTATTAGTAATCATTAGTATATTGGCATTGTGTCTACATTCGTATCTTGACTACTGACCAATATTATGATAACTTCTATATAGACACTCGACCATTAAGCTATCGGTGGCTTAATACTTATAAAACAATTAAATCTGAACAAAATGACAAAAAACTTTCATTATGAATTGGGTTTTTTAATAGATGGAAACATTCCTGAGAATGAACATCCAAAAGTAATCCAAACAGTCAAAGACCTCCTTTTAGAAAAGGGTGCAACCTTAATTTCTGAAATAGATTTTGGCAGAAAAAAGCTTAATTATCCAATAAAAAAGTCTCTAAAGGCTAATTTCTTTGTGTTTGAATTTACAATCGAAGCATGTGAGATTAAGACAATAGAAAACACCCTAAAACTTGAAAAAGAAATTTTGAGATTTCTAACAACAAAAAAACCTCATAATATCATAAACACAAAACCTACTGAAATAGAACCAATTAAAAACAATAGGGACAATGATAATAGAGACAATAAAAGAGAAAGATTTCAAAAACAATCTCCCGTTGTTCAAAAAGAAATAACAGAAGAAGCAAAAAAAGTTGAAGAAATAAAACTCGCCTCCACTAAAGCTATTGTGGATGAAAAGGTAATAATACCAGAGGAAGTAATTGCAGAATCTGAAGAAAAGGCAACAGAAGAAATAAACAAGACTCCGGATGATTTGGATAAAAAATTAGATGAAATTTTAAATGATAATAAATTTTAAAAAACATCATTAACAATAAATCATATGGATTTAAACAGAGCAAGTATAATAGGTAGAGTTGTAAACGATATAGAGTCCCGCACAACTCCAACTGGTCAAACGGTTGTTTCTTTTAGCGTTGCAACAAACTTCAAATGGACGGATGCAGCAGGTCAAAAACAAGATAAAGCAGAATTTCACAATATTGTTGCTTGGAGAAAACTGGCCGAAACAATAGCTCAATATCTAAAAAAAGGGTCTAGAGTATATATTGAGGGCAGATTGCAAACAAGAAGCTGGGATGATCAAAATGGAAACAAAAAATATCGCACAGAAATAATAGCAGATAGCATGATCATGCTTGACTCAAAAGGTCAAATGCCCACAACAGGACAAGAGGGGGTTGTAAACAATGCAAAAGCTCCAGAGCCAGAAGAAGAAGAAATAAACATTGAAGATATCCCATTTTAAACAAATTATTAAACAATAAATATGATAAAAACACAGATTGAAAAAAAGGATAGATATTGCTACTTTTGTAACAAAAAAATAGATTTTATTGACTATAAAGATCTACAACTTTTACAAAGATTTATCAGTTCTTATTACAAAATTGTTCCTAGAAAAAGAAGCGGAGTTTGTAACACTCATCAAAGAAAACTTTCTCAAGCTTTAAAAAGAGCTAGATTCATGGGTTTTCTTCCATTTACAAAATAAGCTTCTCTGCTCTAAAACAAGTTAACAAAGAAAAATTATGTTGGATTTCAATGAATTAAAATTGGGTAAAATCATTTCTCTTAATGATCAACCATATAAAATAGTTTTCACTCAACACTCAAAACAAGCAAGAAGCGGAGCTGTACTTCGCACTAAGCTCAAAAACCTTATCAATGGCTCTGTTGTTGAAAAAACTTTTGGTGGTGGAGACAAAGCAGAAGAAGCAAACTTGGAAAAAACAAAGGCTAGTTTCTTATATACAGAAGGAAATGAATATCATTTTATGGATCCAGAAAGCTTTGAACAATTTTCCTTTCCAAAAGAAGAAATAGGTGACCAAGTACAATACTTAGTAGATGGCACTATCATTGATATACTCAAATACAATGGCAAACCAGTAAATATAAGTTTACCCACAAAAATGGATTTCAAAGTTATATCTGCTCCTCCTGGAATAAAAGGTGATACAGCTGGATCTGCATCAAAAATAGTTACTATAGAGACAGGTGCGCAAATCAAATGTCCTCTATTTATAAATGATGGCGATATCATAAAGGTAAATACAGAAACTAATGAATACGTAGAAAGAGCAAAATAATCCCCCACCCAACAATTAATCCCCTACCGTAGAGACGATTCATGAATCGTCTCTATATTTTTATAACAAAAAAACATGGTTTTTGTAATAAATTCCATGTTTTTATATTTAACAAATTGTTGGGTGGGGGATTATTTCAACTTCAATTTCCCAGCTATCTCTACGACATCTCTAAATAAAAACTGTCCTAGATTTATATCACCATAAACAATTGGGAAATATTTCTCTTGTCCTGACTTCTTAAATATATTTGCTATATACATTCCATACAAACCCGTTTCTCTTGGAGTAAGTGCAAACCTTGTAAACAAAAATTGCAAATATAGACTCACCGTTTCAATACTGTCCAAATTGTTTGAAATGCTTGTAACAATATCTTCATCAAATTTCAAGAGTAGTGATTTTTTAAATTCAATAAACAAATTTTTATTATTCTTTATAAAAATATTTATAAGCTTATTCTTGACAATAAAGGCAACTGCTGAAATAAGTTTTTGTTTGTCTTTTGATCTTATCATCTCATCAAATTCACCATAAAACTCATCCAAATTATTTTTGTATTTTTCAAACAATAACAAATCATTTTTTGTATTTGAAATACTCTTCTCAAAAGATTTGTATTCTACAAGCAGTGCTTCTGCTGGATTTTGTTTCTTGATTACTGGTTCTGGAATTTTGACAGGAGTAGGTTGAACAAATACTTTGTTAACAGCCTTTTTAGTTTCTATTATCTTAGTAGCGGGAATTATACTCCACTGATCTTCTGGAACATCATCAAAAATTTCTGGAAAAAACTTAATGTTTAAGTATGTTTTCAAAATCTTATAAAGTAAATCTTTATCTTTTTGATCTAAATTTTTTGCATTCTTAGAATCTATTACAAATTTAGATAGAGCAAGATCGTTATATTTATCAATACCAACCTCTGCAATATAATTTTTTATCCAATTTGCGATACTAGACTTATCCAATCTTCCATTAATAGAAAACTCTTTATCAAATAAAATTTTCTCATTTAAATAAATCGCATTTTCAATTTGCTGTTTTGTACTTGAATCTGAAACAAGATCTATCAAATAATCATTTATATCATCCCCATATTCAAATAATTTCAATATATCTTCTTTAAATAAACGTATTATATCTTCCTTATCAAACGAAACCCCCTGTCCAGCTTGGACATCCTGAAGTTTTTCACATGGAATGATAAACCAATCTCCTACTTTAACATTTTTTACACTCTCTGGAAAAAACTTTATTCTCAAATATATTTCTAATACTCTAGATAACAAATCTTTTTCAATATTATTTAATTTTTGACCACCTAAATATTGTTGTTTTTTGAGAGCAGATGATTCATAGCTATCTCCCAAATCATTAGAAAAATCTATTAAATGTTTACTTATAGCCTTTGACCCTATTAAATCTTTATTTTTTGTAAATGATATCAAAAGATTTTTATTTAAATCTGGATTAAACATAAGCTGTCCATACATCTTATCATCTAAAACAGACACAATATCGTTATTTGGATTTAAAAGCATTGATTTTATATGAAATTCTAATGCTTTAAAAGTATCATCTAGCGAATCTTTTGAAGAAATGATTTCTCCTGTCTGTTCTATAAAAAATGCTCCGAAATCCTCTTTAATATCCTCTAAATATTTTTCGAAATCTAATTTCTCATATAAAAACACACTCTTTATTTCATTTTGTTTTTCTATTTCCATATTATCAAAAAACAAAGCACATGTAGAAAAAAATAATTTTTTTGCAGTTTCTTCTTTGATTTTCAACATAAAAACAATAGCGTCTATAGTACTATTATAATCATAGGTATTATCTACAAAAAAATTAATAGCTTCACAAAATGCTATATCCATATCAAAGTTAATAGAAAATTTTTCTAATAAAAATGATATCTGTATCGTATTGTTTTCTGAATTAATTCTCATTATTTTATTTTTATTGTATTTATATATTTATTTTTGTTTCTTCTTTTTTTTACTTTTATTAGCTTTTTGTTGTGATTCTTCTTCTGATTCTTCTTCTGATTCTTCTCCTGGTTTTTTAAAGCGATCTAAGTCATAATTACTTGACAATCTACTATTGTTTTTTAATTTGGACAATGCCCTTTCTATTTCAGGTGAAAGCTTAATATCACGATTTCTCAATATATCATTTAACATTTTTTTCTGATCTTCATTTTGACTATCTAATAATGCATTCATTCCATTTAAGAATGTTCTTGGATCAAGATTTGCAATATATTTTTGAACACTTTCATCTTTCATGTTTGCAAAATTAAATACCTGGGAGATTGAAGATGATTTACTTATATTCTCTTCAAAGAAACCTGGGACACCAGCATCTTTAGAATCCGAAGCTTTAGTTATTGCCTTCATTACTCCATGACCATCAACTCCTTGTTTTGATGTATGAGAATAAACTTCTATTAGTTTTTGTGTAAATTTTAGCTCTCTCTCTTGGGTGGCTTCATTCATTTTCATAAGTTCTGTCATATTTCCAAGCCTACTTACTATCATTCTACCCACTTGTTCATTTATAGCATCTTTTTGCATATCATTTGTACCACCAATAATAGACTTTAGGTGTCCAGAACTTTGGGCAGAATTTATAACCGCCTTAAGCAACTCTGCGTCCATTCCAGATGGAGATGCATTTTGTAATGTTTTTCCTGCACCATTCCAGCTCATACCAGACTTAAGCGCAGCGTCTCTGTCTCCATCTGTCAAAACTTTTCCTGAAGCATCTCTTACTATTGCTTGTGATTGATATTTATCCGCTACTGATTTTTCATATGCATTCATTGTAAACTTGTCTGCACCCAATAATTGTAAATCACTTCTATATTTATCAACTTCATTAGACTTGACACCACCCTTTTCCATTAATGCTAGTCTTGCCGCTATTTTATCTGTATCAGATAGAGTTGCATCATTTTGAACAATTCCCTTTACTTGACCCATGCTGAGAGAATCAAATTGCTGTTTTTTTGAATCCATTATTTGCTCATGTGATGCACTATTTGCTCCGGATATCATTTCGTCAGATCTCTTTCCCTGTCCTTTTACTATGTCTGCTCCAAAAGCAGTTCCATAACCAGCAAATGAACTCATTCCAAGTGGTGCAGCAATAGGCGTAATAGCGGCTGCTACGGCAAGCTTAGAAGCCAGGGATAATAATGGGTCTACTGTTATACTAGCTCCATATCCAACATTATTCCAAGCAGCCTCTTTAGATCTAAATCTATTAATAGAAACATCCATTCTATTCTTATTTTGATTAACATACTTATCGTGATCATTAATATCATCCCAAATCTTACCACTCCCCATAGGATCTTTACCATCTTTACCCCTTAATGCTTCTTTGTAAGATTCGTTGATATTATCCTTGTCTGGCTCCTTACCTATACTTGCAAATTTCATTTTCAATGTTGTGCCCCGCGATGCCAAAGGATCCTCTGTTCCTAATTGATTTATAAATTCTTCTAATGATCCAAAGCTAGATTCAGCAAATCTATCCAATAATTGTTTTTCTTCTCTTAATCCATTTATTATTTCTGGCGAAACCTCCTTTAAACTTCCAAAGTCTACATCTCTAACAACATTACCTTCTCCTTCATAAAATTCATTAAAAGCATCAAATCTTTGATCTTTTGTTTTAAAATCCTGTTCAGCCTCTTTAAGATTAGCTTTTTCTTTTCTTAGTTCATTTATCATAACAATTCTATCATCATCACCTAATTGTTCACCATTTTCATCAACATTTTTTTGTAAATTGCTCTCTAATTTCTGTATTTTAGATTTTGATGCACTAACCTTTTTTGCAGATTTAGCATAATCTTCTCTTACGCCAACTAAATAATCCTGTGGATTCATACCAGAAATTTTATAATTCTCTAAAACACTTGCCTTCATAGCGTTCTTTTGCGCTCGTTTTTCAGCAAAAGCTTTTATAGGCTTACCGCTCAAATATCCTAAAGCTGTACCCAATCCAGCAAGACCAGTTCCAATAACATTAAGAGTTGCTCCCGTACCCGCTCCCCATGGAGTTGTAGATATTTTTTGTTTCTCTTTTCCATAGTCTCTCATTTTTACAACACCTTTTCCAATTCCTCGTGGTATTCCTCTGACAGTTCCTTCTACTTTCGCCATACCCGCTCCAAATCTTATAGCATCTCTATTAACCCTTTCTTGTCTTTTTGCAGATCTTATTTTGCTATATGCCTTTATTCTATCGCTTACTGCATTATATCCGCTAACTGTTCTTGCCCCTTTCTTCGCTAAATTCCCCATCTTATTAGTCAAATTTCCAGCTATCTTACTACCAGCAACTCCTGACTCTTGAGTAATTCTCATTGCTGTCATAAGAAGCGCTATTACCACAACAAAATCAAAAATATTACTCATATTTCCAATTCCTTTGGCAACATTTGCATCAGCTTGAGCCTGAGTATCGCCAGATTGAACCTGCTCTACTGTTGATTGTAATGTTGTGGTGGCTACTTCTAAATTCTTAGATTCTGTCATACCCTGCATTATATTACCACCATTAGCTTTTTGTATGGTAAGTAGTGCTAAATATAGAAAGAAAGCAAGCACTGGGCCTGTTGTAAGCTGTCTTCCAAGCTCTGTCCACCACTTAGCAGAATATTTGCTTCCAAAAGGCGTTGCTTGAAGAAAAAATGCAAGTGGAGACAAGATTACAAGAACCCAAAGATATACTATTCTCCACACTATCATTACTATAAACATTGCAAGAACTGCAGAAAGAATTGCGAGCATAGAAACCGCGAGAGCTGCTATAACTACCAAATTTAGAGCAACCTTATATTCATCCGTGCCCTCAACCTCTGATATTTCACCATAGCTGACCTGAAAAACAGAGTCCAAATGAAGCCCGTTTATTATATTTCCCATTGCAATATCTTTAAACGCATTTACAAAGGTAAGCATTATTACCTGAGAAAAATCAATCATAAGCCCCACTATTGTTTTGGAAAAATTTATGAGAACTGCTGCAATAATTATTTTGCTGAGCCACTTTTTATAAGAATATGCTTCATAATTTAATATCGTAGAAAATGCAATTACGAGAAGAACAAGTATAAAAAACATATTACAGATATCTCTAGTTATCTTCCAACCCTCCTCTACAGCAGTAACGCCTGTAGTAAAATTATTAAATTGAATAAACGAGATAAACAAACTCATCTCTATCTTAATTATCCACTGAAAAATTCCTGCAATAGCTCTTAATAATCCCAATAATATCTTTGCTATACCAGCCGCAATAACATTTGCACTTGCAAAAAGAGGCGTTGCCAATACAAAAACAATTACAACAATAGAAGACAAAATAAAAGCCCGCCTCTTCTTAGACAACAAATTCCACGATGTCAAAATACCTTGAAACATTTTTTTCAAGCTACGATTCCACGGTGCTAAAATTTGTTTAAATATTTTCGTCTTGTTTATATTTATCATATAAATTTACTCTATATCCCCTCACCCCCATCCCCTCTCCAGCGTAACTAAGGAGGGGCGCTAATTTTGATATATGATCTAAACTATTTTCCCCCTCTCCATCTTGGGCGAAGCCGAAAGATGGGAAGAGGCAAGCTCGCCTTGGCATAGCTGAAGCTATGCTTCTGCGAAGCCGGGGGGTAGGGTAAAATAATTATTGTGGATATACCTTTATTGAACAAGTATCTGTAGAACACATATATCCAGTCGTGCTTTTTCCCCAATTATCGGTAATCGTTAATCTGGGTTTATAAATACAACACCCTTTTGTAGAACTTCCTCCACAGTCAGATGACCAATCACTACTTATTGGACTACACACATAGACATTAGAAAATTTGAAATACTGCTTGGAATTTTCTGAATCTTCAATACAAGCTTCTTCAGTATCTCCCCAAGTTTTTGCAAAACACTTTTCTCCACTATTACAATCTGCATTTGTACTACAAGGCTTTAAATTTGTAACCATAATAGCACTTGTATAATTTGACCCACAAAATCTCTGACACTTGTTTTTGCGATTTTTAAATATACCTTTAAAATCAAAACAATCATTATCACCATTCCAACAAACCTTTATTTCTCTTATAGGGGTTTGATTTTCATTTGCATATGCATAAAAAGTCATATCAACCACAAAATTACTACTTGAATCAGAAACCGTAATATCTGAACCATAACTAGAGTTGATAGAAAATCCATTACCGCCCATTCCAGAGTTTGAAACACTTTTTATAGACGGATCTATAGCACCCACATCAGTAAAATCCCAAGTACTTCCGCCAGTAGTAGCATTTCCAGAGTCAGGAACATTATAAATATTTTGAGAAGGAATTTTCACTATCCAATTGCGTATTCTATTACTATATTGCGCGACCGATAAGGTGCTACTTGATGCATAAAATGTAAAAATACTTGCACCATTAATCGGAGATCCATTTGCTGATACCAAGATTGGCTTTCTTCCAATATCAGCTATAGATTCATTTGAGACTGATATAGCAAAATCTGGAGAAAAATCTACAAAATTATAAGAATTAGATTGATTAATAGTCCAGAGCTTATCTTTTTTGATACGTTTTTCAATATTATAATGTGATTCATTGCCAGAAACCATAAGTGGACAAACCTCCTGAATAGGATTTCCTATTTTACAATAATCTCCCCAAACATCAGTACTGCTTGGCGCTGTGTTTGCAATATCTGAGACCGGAATTGATGCTAAATAGATATTGTTTGCTCTAAATATAGTTCTATTTTCTCCAGTAGTTTTTATATCTGCAACCGTCTTACAAGACTTAAGACACATATTGGTGCAAGGAGAACCGGTAGTAAAAGAAAGGTTGGAAAAAACATTACTATACTCATTTGAATTTGCATAATTATTATTTTGATACAATAATGGCCTATATTGATCCTTATTATCCCCATCATAATGCACATAATAATTATATTGAAAAGGATTCCATACAGAATCTGCCGCAGACTCACTACTACTTAAACAATTTGATGCAACCTCGTGAGCATTTGGCACATTATTTAATGGAGAATCACCAAATCTATGACCAGCGTTTGTACATCCTCCAGCATAACCATCCCCCGCTGAAGCAATCGTAGTACATTGACCCTCCCCATTATTAGAATCCGTATAAAAAGCAGGCACACCTAATGGAATATAATAATTAGACATCTGAATACGCTCCTCATTGTATATGCCCGAACCAGTAAAATCAGCTGCATACCCCGTACTACCATAATCGTCCCATTCATACATACCAGCCCCGTAAGTTGCTCCCGAAGGCATAACACCCTCATCATAATAGAAAAAATCTATTGGCCCAGATATAATAGACTTGAACTGATTAATAAAGTTCTTATAATTACTCGACCCAGAATTAAATTCTGTGCCAGGATAATAATTAAACTCGCTCTCCATAAATTTCTTTTCTTTCTCTTGCCACCAATTATTAGCTACATAACTATTACACATATATGGATGGGATGAATTATTATAAACCTTATCCTGATACCATTGTGGCCAATCAGCTCCATAAATTATCTCATAAGTTTGAGGCAATACGACACCATTTATCGTAGTTATTGTATGATATTCATACTCATTAGAAAGCATATAACTATTTTCTATATAATCAAAAAACTCTGGCGTAATTGTATCTTTTTTGACTTTTGTGCCAGCGGGAATTCTCACGACAACATTACACCTTGCCTCATCATCTGGCGTTCCCGTGAAGCCACCGAGGGGGGATATTGTACCATATAACCAAGATGCCGATTCCCAAGCATTGGGACTCCAATATGCGCAATATACTCTATCCTGTGGAATTGTATAATCACCTGCCACCAAACACATTTTTCCATTTTCAGGAATTTGATTGTATGAGACATCTGCCTCTGGCGCATAAGAAGAAGACTCTATTCCTCCACCAATAATATCCACTGGATACCAAGAAAGACATCTATAATTTAGACTATTTGGATCATTATATGAACTACTATAATTTGTATTTATAAACAAAGATTTATCATATTCCATACAAAAACCATTCCAACCCATATTTCTTACTGACCTTTTTAGATTTAATGTGCTTGTTTGGTTGTTATCAGATATAATATTAATTTTCTGAGGAATATTATTTGCTTCATATGGAAAGAAAAGTGACTGAGATCCATAATCCGCTCTTGTATAATTGCAGTCACTAGATTGTCCTGGCCCCAATATATCTAAACCATCCTTCAATACGCCAAACATTGGCTGTGAAATATTTGCATTTTGGAAAGCAGAATCAATTCCAGTTATGATAGCGTATTTAGATTGTGTTGTTGATGAAGTATAAAAACCAGAATCTAAAACGATCTTATTATTTTTGGTCCAATTAAATGGAGAATCTTTTTCTGGATATAGTCTACAAGAAGCCTCTGTGTTGCTAATAGCAATATTATTAGCAGCAAAAGAGTCTGCATTAGTGACAAGTGGATTTGTATAAGTCACACCTTGCTTGTAAAGATATGGGCCCTTCTTTACAAGAAATCCCAATTTATTTATAGAAGTAGAGGCTGATTGTGTATTGTTATAATTAGAAACAGACTCTAGCACACTATAAGCACTAAGATCGTGGGGCGCATAAGCACCTGGCATAGAATATCCGCTATAACTCATATTAGACCAAGTACCAAGACCCATATTTGAATAATATTTATCGAGATTAAGTGCTTTTTCATTTGGATCTTTTGGAAGATAATTTGCACAATCTCCCGACGAAGATAATTTATCACAAGCCATAAGAGCAACACAAGAAGATTTGTCATTTCCCTGATAATCTTTTGTTGTAATTTTGGAAGAACAAGCATCCCACTCTCCACACTCTCTATCTCTTACAACTTTCAAAAGCTCGTTTGAATCATTAGGATAGCTCGTATTATTCCCAACCAAGGATTCAGATTCATAGCTCTTAAAAGAATTATATGACAAATTTCCTTTTGAAATATTGTTAAACAATACACACCCATCTTCAAAATCTGCTTTAGAACAACTTTTTCTATCTAACTCTGAATTATCTATGTAATAATAATTTCCTGTAACTTCTTCAAATTTAATATCTTTTAATAAAACTAGCTCTAAATTTTTGCCATACACATAAAATGCAACATTACAATATTTTGCTCCTGGCAAAATTTTATAAAGCCCATCAATCTGATGCCAAGACGCATCTTTTTCTTCTACAAAATGATTTGATTTTGTAAATGGAAATGCATATGGCATATAGCCATTAACCAAACTACCCTTTACATATCCACTTAAACCGCTATCAGCTGTTGATCTACAGCTTAAGAATGTACTAATATATTCTTTATCATCTAAATTTAACCCATTAAACTTAACATTAGCGCTCAATTTATATACTGCATTTTCTTTCACAGAAAAAGCAAATGGCGATAAAGATGTATTAGGCCCTCTGTATACTATTACATTACTATTATTAGCAGTTGAAATTGGAAAAGAAAGAGATGAGTTTGAAAAAGAAAAACTTCCAGAACTAAACAAACTAAATCCTCCTCCATTCCAAGCGCCAAGCAACCAAGAATTCGTAGCAAAATTAATGGACTGATTCGTAATATTAGTAGCCTCAACAGACATATCTACAGTATCTGTAGGATCTATAAACATTGAACACTTATCTTGATTTTTGTTACATGCAAGAGAATAACTACTCTTATAATTACCAAACGGCGACCAATCATTGTCTACATAACTCATATCGTCAAGCAACGAATTATAATTTTCATTATAAATTTTATTATCGCACGAAACACTTGGATTATTTACTTCATAATATCCGGCCAAAGATTCCCCCGACGCTTCTTTATATTCGCAAACTCTATCCCTTGGATGAATCTTGGATATTGTCCCTCCGCCAGATACAGAGAATGCCGTACAATCCATAAATTCAGAAAGACACAAAGTTTTATTATTCGAACCATAATAATCCTCTTGAATATAGTTATCTGGATTATCTATTTTATATACATCATTATATTTTCCATCATCTCCCTTAAAGCCAAAGGCTCTGCATCCCTTATTTGCTGACGTACACAAATCTTTTCTTTGCTTTACTATATAAACCAATTCATCTTCAGGAATTATTATTGTGCTACCCACTCTATTGCCTGCATTTACGTCTGAATAATTTTTGTAATAACTACTTCCCAAATCACACGCATCATTGGTGGAGCTACTATTACAATAAGCATTAAATGTTTGTTTAAATGGCATTTCTGAATTCTTTGTATCTATCATAGCAGAACATCCAACATTTGCTTCATCACACGTATTTGTAAATTTATAAAAATACCAAGGATTATTGTCTCTATCAAGATATTTTTGACATCTTAAATAATTTCCATCACTACACACCCTTGGAGTAGCCCAAGAGTCTTTTATTTTGTAGAAATCACTTGTAACTTCTTTTAGATTAATATTATCTATAAAAAATGTTTTGTAATGACTTGGTAATTTTATATAAAATTTTAATACAAGCTCTCCATTTGTAGAAATTTCAAAATCACGTGATTCGTATTTATATTGTAACCATTCCTCATTATCTTCCAATCTCGCCGGCTGTTGCGTCGAACCAAATTCGAAATCATTTACAGCCAAAGCATGTGCCTTAAATAACTTAATTGGATTAAAATTAAGAGGTCCTTCTGCTCGATTATTTTCTTGTTGAGCGCCACCAGTAGCACCCTGATGATAATTAGGATTATTATCGTTTGAACTTTTTGCCCAAAAATCAAGAGTATATCTTTTTCCTGGAATAAGTGTATCTCCATTTTGAGTCAAATTGTATTCTATAGAAACTGTTCGATTAACAGTAGAATAGACTACCATAGAATGTCCATTATAAACAGTAGACTCATTACTTATGTCTGCTTCTCCTCCTGAGATAGTATTAGACCAAGGCGCAAAACTTGCTGATTCAAAATTTTCAAACAAAACATTTCTTATATTATCTCCTTTATTTCCCTTGTATCTACGACATCCAACATTTTTTGCATCACACTTAGTGCTCATTGATAAAACCGCTTTGTAAGTAACGCTACTTCCACCAGACGCTTCCCTTCTTAATTCGACACATTCATCTGTAATAGGAACCGTTCTTGAAAGAAGTCTTTTATGTTCTGTTCCATTTTTATCATAAAAAATACGACAATCCATATTAAGAGAAGGATCACAATTAGTTATGAGGGTATTATTACTTGCACTATCTATACAATTATTTGTTCCTATTCGTACGTTTGTACATGGAGCATTGTCAGACAATTGACTCTTCAATAATTTCCAAGTCTTTAGTTGGAATCCAGACGTATCAGATCCTTCCCATGTGTAATAAATAGTAGTATCTACATCTGTAGGCTTTACACATTGTCTTAGATAGCTATAATATTCTTTTCCCTCACCACCTTTGTTTACTTTATCTATATTTGTAAAAAGCTCACAAGACTCATTGGCAGGAGAACAATCCTTTGCCGTTTCAGGAATAAAGTTCGTATCAGTCAAAGTTAGAGTTGAATTTTGATTATCTTCAAAATCTTCTATATATTCAAAATAGCTTGGATACTGTGAAAATGTTTGATAATTATTACACACAGATGGGCAAGGATCGCTTTGAGAAACTATTGAAAAAACGGTTTGATCTCCATTTGTTGGTCTATATGCCTCACATCCAACATTGTCTTTTGTACAATACTTAGCATAATTTGAACAATTTTCATTTTCTGGTTGAGTTTTGCAGTTATAATAGTCTGGCGCTTTTTTTAAGAACACATTTGAAGATGCACCATACTCAGAATATACACTAGGATTACCCACACCAGCACAATTAAAATTAATAGCAATGTCAGGGGGGGTTGGTGGAATCATTGCGCAATAAGTATTGGTTGCTGAAAAACTATTTAACTCAAATTGAACGGCATCAATATCAACATTACCAGAAAGATTCGTAATGCTTACATGAGGAGTAATATTGGATAATTTCAACATATCTTCTGTAATATATAAATAACCACTTTTTCTTTCCCATTGATCATTTGTATTCCCGCCAAATGTTAATCCAGCATTTTTTATATAATAAGAACTATTTAATTTAAAATTGGCAGTTACACTACCAGAGCCTTTTACATAATAGCTCAGCGTATACAAACCAGCATTTGATATTTTCACTGGCATCCAAAAATAAGGCTTTGGATTCGTGCCTGAAGTATATTTAAAATATTTTGCTCCAGAATAAGCACCTCCGACCTGTAAACCACCCGCATTATTTTGCCATTCGGGTTCATGCCACCATCCATCTGGAAAACCATTTTCATCTTCATCTATTTCAAAACCTCCATTTGGAACAAGATTAAGTCCAGGAGCTATTTCTAAAAATTTTGTACATCCGTCATTGTTTGACTCACAAGAAGAAACACTGCTATTAAAATACTTAAAAGTTGAAGTTGCCCAAACATAATTTTTAACATCAGTTGTATCAATATCTATTTTTGTATTGGCATATTCTTTACATCCCACTTCATCTTGTGGACAAGATTTCAACGTGTCTAATATATAAGATTTTTCTTTGCCAGAATCATCTTTGAGAGTTGTACATCCAGCAGATTTCTCGTCACATTTTTTTCCTCTAAATTTCCATATATTCTTTTCTTTTAGACAATATCCCCAGCCAAGACAATTTCCATTGTCGTCTTCTTTGAGACAATTTTTTGTATCTGCACAATCTTTATATCTGCTCGAAGAATCTGAGGATTCAAGACTAGAATAATATCCCTCAGAAACACACTGTTGTTTTGGTGCTTTAAGAACCCAATTTGGATCTACAAGCCTACAAAATGGTGATTCGTTCTTTTCTTTTACAACACATCCACCAGGAATCCATTCATGATAAAAATCAACACCATAAGAACCAATACAAGGCCCCTCTTGTGTTAATCCTAAATCGATTTCCTTAGAATTCACTACCCCGTCTATTACACTATATTTAATACATTGACCGTTTGCACCAGCACCACCAATCCATTTTACATCAACAGTAGTTGGATCAACCCCGAGTGTTCCAGCATTGCAATTTGTAGAAGAAGTATTCTTAATATTATAAGGAGCAAGACTTACAGACCTATATCCACAATAATTATCTTTAATAATATCAGATCCTCTTCTAAATGTTCCTGTTTTTTCATAACCATTTACTATTGCACTTAATTTACAACCTCTACTGTCACATCCTTCTGGATAATCAGACGGATCAAGCTGAGCTACTTTCAAAGCTGCAAATTCCCAACCAACTGGAACAATTCTATTCTTTCTAAGCTTTTTGATATTATCATAAGAATATCCATCATCAAGGGCTGGCTGATTATTAATTCCTGAAATATTTATATACCCAAAATATTTATCTCCGTCAATCAAGCTTTGATCTATTGCTTCTTTTAACGTGACCGGTTCTGTTTCAGATCTTCTTAAAACATCTGCGAATTTTGAATCAATTGTTTTATTGTTCATCTTTCCAACAAACTCATCTCCCAAATCCATTTCTAATTCAGATATAAGATTTATTTCTCGAGGATTTATATTAATAGAAATTCTATTTATAGTTGAAAAAATTTCGTCAATTACACTCGCCCTATTTCCACTATAAGATCCAGATCCTGACCCTGTTAAATTTGAACTATCACTCAAGTTTGATTGTGGAGGATTTTGTTTCAATAAATTCTTCATTAGATTATCCAAGCTCTTGCTAACAAGTGTGTTCAAAAATATATTTGCAGTATCAACCATGATGTCGCCAGTTGTTTTTACATCAGCATTTCTTTTGTTTATCTCTTTAAGATTCTCTGCAGTTATTTCTGCTGGAGTTATTAATTCTCCTGTAATTGCTGTTCTTATTCCAGTTGCACCTGAATTTGCATTTCTATTTGTAACTGATGAGTCCTCTGCTTTTTTCATGTCTTCTTCTATTTTCTGTGTAGTATCTGTTATGTAACTTAAGTCACTATCCTCCATTGAAATAGATCTAGAAAGAAGCTCTGCCTGCATCTCTCTTCTTTCTTGTGAGGTCAGAATTGATTTTTGAGCATCAACAGATAGTCCATTTGCTCTCATAAGATCCATTAAAGACGCATCATTAAGACTTATTATAGATGTTGGATTTTTAAGTTGGGTTGCAAAATCTCCCCATTTTTTTGTCATTTCATCCAAAGTACAACGAGGCTTTAATTCTCCAGCCACCTTTGTTTGCTTTAGACCGATAGCGAGATTGAATTTTAGATTTGCTGTGGGTGGCTCACAAATATTTATTCCATATCCAGAGGCAAGATTATCCAAGAATTCAGCACCAGCCGCTTCACCCGCTTTTTGAGCCTCTTCACTGGCTAATTTTGTAAACCAAGCTACGCCTCCACCCGCTTTACCGGTTGCTATTTGATCCGCTGCTTTATAAGCCAATTGATTTGAAAAAGACCTGAGAGCCCTCTGAAAAGCTACAGATCCACCTCTTTGCCATAAAAATTCAGTAGCAAGCGTTATTTTTTCCCAAATCCACTTAGCCGTATTTAATGCTAAGTTTGAAAAGTCAGTAGTTTGAGCGTGAACTTGTTTTGGCATACAAACAAAATTGAAGTTCAGAACTAATAAAAAAACGGCGAGTAAAAGTGTTATGCTAAACTTTTTATTTTTTTTATTTAAATGCATTTTATTATATAAAAATTATTGATCATTTTGTTTGCATTTTATTTATACGCACAAAAATCTTTTTTTCAAATTCTTAAAACAATCAAAGGATTACTCTTCCTGAGAAGTTTTTTCATTAAGTGATTCTACGTAAAGACTCTGTATTTGTTCATCTGAAAATGGTGACAACTCTTGTTCTGTTGCTCCTTGTTGTATTAATAATTCCCTAATCTCTTTAGCTGATAAATTCTTTAATCTTTCCCAATCGCTAGAAGAAGCATTTTGGGACTCCTCTTTTGAAGGAACAAGCTTATTTACAATATCTTCTGAATATCCAGCCTCGAGCATTTGTTTTTTGATATCTTCATAATTTATAGCCTCGCCAAAAACGCTTGAACTAGCAGAGACTACAGAAAGATTAGCAGACGCATTACAAGATAAAAAATCAGTACAGTTGTTTCCCTTTCCCAAAATCACCTCCTCATAATCAGATATACCATTACTATTAGTATCTGCCAAATAGGGACTTGTTCCATAAATACTTATTTCATCCTGATCAGATATACCATCACCATCCGTATCTTTAAGACTATTAAGACCATCTATTATAGCGCCCTTATCTCTAAGTGCTATAGAAGACGAGACAAAAGAAGTTTTTATACCGAAAATAATTTTCCAAGAACCTAATATTATTGACAGTATTCCTATTACAAAAATAGCTCTCACGCCGACAGTATCTCTAGAAAAATATTTCAAAACCTTGATCAAAAAACTATCATTCATTTCTGAATTACCTGAATCATTTTTTTTATATTGTTGATCCTTATCAAAGTCCATAAATAAAAGATTAGAAGATAAAAAATCTTTATATTAATTATACTAACTTTTAGAATTTTGGTCAAAAAAATAAATCACAAAAATGTGTTATTATTTTTTTAAAATAGAAATCGCCTTATCCAATTTATACCAATCATCAATATTTAGCTTTTCCGCCCTAATATTCTTGGAAAATCCAGAATTTTCAATAATTTTTTCTATTATTCCTTTATCTACTTTTAACCCCGCGCTTAAATTATTAACAAGGGTTCTTCTTTTACTAGAAAAAGCAAAGTTAATAAGCCTCCAATCCAAATCTTCTTTGGGCTTTTTTATATCATCAAAAACAATTATAGCTGAATCTACTTTTGGAATAGGATAAAAACTATTTTTTGAAACTAAAAATGCTAGCCTAGGACAAGAATAATAATTACACATCAAAGATAACTTTGACCATTTTCCATCTTTCACAATAATTCTCTCTACAACTTCCCTCTGCAACATCAAAATCATTTGCTTTGGTCTAAAACTAGCTCCCAAAAATATTCTAAGAAAGTGAGAACTAATGTTGTATGGCAAATTTGCAATTATTCTATAATCTGAAATAAACTCACCCCCCACTTCTTTTTCTAAATAAATTTTCAATATATCTCCTTTTATAATTTGAAAATCATAAACACTTTGAAGATTTTGGAGAATTGGAATTACATTATCATCAAGTTCTACTACTTTCAAATTCGCTCCATTTTCTAAAAGCTCTGTGCTAAGAGTTCCAACACCAGGTCCAATTTCCAAAACATTTTCCCCTTTTTTTATTTTTGCTGTTTCAATGATTTGATCTAATATTTTTTCTGATATCAAAAAATTTTGCCCCTTTGAATGAGAAGGGGAAATTTTGTATTTTTGTAAAATCAATTTTGTCTTTTCTAATAATTCCATAACAAATTAATAATCAATACACAATAACCAAATAACAAATAACAGATAAGCACCAATAAACAATTTACAAATCTCAAATAATGATCGAACTTCAATACTCAAATGATCATTGAATGTTGGTTATTGTAATTTATCTGATTATTGGAACTTGTTTATTGTTTATTTTACAGGGTTGCATAAAAAAGTGCCATTAAAGCTGAGAACATAAAACCTGCTGCAAAAAAACTATTTAAAGATGTAAATAAAAGTGCAAAAATAAACATAACAAAACATGCAAAAATCTTTCCAATTATAAGACCGCCTTCAAAATTAACACAATCCTCCATTATACTATTATCATTTTCATCATTTTTGCCCCTATATGATTTTCTTGCATTTTCATATACAAAGGCTCTCATGGAAACATCCACTCCTGATTTTGCAGTTTTTGCAACTGTATCAAATGCAAATATTGGCATAATGGTGCGTGCAAATATTTTTGCTATCCAAGTGAAGGCATAAAAAAATGCACTGAGCCTGAGAACAATTTTTTTATCTCTCTTGTCGCATATTTTTCCTATATAAAGTGTCGCCAAAAGCATTATCATAGTAGATATTCCAGACAAAATACCAATCTTCTCATAGCTTACTATAGCGATAGACATAAATATTGGCCAAAATACCCACAACACAAGTTCCTCTGCATAGCCTAGTGTAGACAATAATTTTCTTAAATTGGTTTTTGCAAATAATTTTTTAAACATTATAGAATACTTGAAATTTCTCTTTGTAAACTTTTCTCTTGTAAGAAGCATTGGTATATTTGAAAAGAAAAATAATAGTGATGAAACAAGAAACAAAACATTAAATCCAAAAAAAGTAATAATAAGTCCTCCGAAAATAGGACCGAATACAAACATCAAAGATGATGAAATAGAAAAGGAGCTTATCTCTCTCCCCTCCTCCTTATTTGTAGAATTATGTGCGAAGTCAGCATGATATGCTGGCCAATAAAACATCTTTTGTGCTACATACAACAAAATAGCTACAATAAACATAAAGCTAAATTTGTTTATAAAAAACAAAGATAAGTAAAACGGAACATAAAGCGAACTTCCTAAAAACATCCCCGTTTCATATCCATGCTTATTTGCAAATTTTGCGCCCAGTGGCAAAGCAAAAAAATAAAAAACATAAACTAGCAAATAAAAAAATGCTATTTGAGAAATTGAATACCCCAACTTATAAAGATAAATTGGTTCAAAAATTTGAACCATTGCAAGAGCCAGGTTTATAATAATATTTGAAACAAAAAGTTCTTTTTTTTGCCTTCTCATTCTATATGGCAAAAAGTTACGCAAGAATTTAATAATTTTTTGTTTTGTCACTTTATTTTTAATTTTAATACTAATTATTTTATACTAATATACTAATAATACTAATTATACGAATTTTATACCAATAATTGATTTATTAAAAAAGTTCATTCTTCTTTTCTGTATCGATTCTTACTATTCTCTTTGGATATAAACGTCTAACACTAAAATTAATTAAAAGACCTAATTTTATATTTGATGATTGTAAATATCTCTGTATTTGACGATAATCCTCTCTTACAAGAATTTGTTTCGATTTTAATTCAATTATAATCTTATTATCTATCAAAAAATCTGCTACATTCCCAGAATCTCCAATTCTATACTCTCTAACATATTCTATATTCTTTTCTTTTAGCTCAAACTCTAGTAAATCCGCATATTGTTTTTCTCTACAATAAGGTCCTAGCTTATTATGCACATCAAAACATACTCCAGTAATTGTATAGGACAACTCTGGATAAATTAATTTATCGCTTTTCATCGCTTTTCTTTTAATTATTAAATTACTTTATTTTAAACTAATATTCGTAGCATTCGCATAAACATTAGCATTAGTATTATTCGCATAATTCGTATATTAGTATATACACATTAGCATTAGTATTATTCGCATCATTCGTATATTAGTATATACACATTAGCATTAGTATTATTCGCATCATTCGTATATTAGTATATACACATTAGCATTAGTATTATTCGCATCATTCGTATATTAGTATATAAATTAGTATCACGTTATGATATTACAAATTTTACCTTTCACATAAATAAATTTCGAAACCTCCTTAGTGTCAACATATTTTTTAATCTTTTCTTGAGATAAAACTAGCGCCCTCAAATCGTCTTCGCTTATCTCGACATCAACTTCAATCATATCACGAAATTTTCCATTTACTTGAATTGGTAAATTAACTTTTTCGTCTTTGGCTAATTTATCATCGTGCTTTGGCCAGCTTTCTTTTTCTATCAAGTCCTTATTTCCCAATTTCTCCCAAAGCTCTTCAGATATATGCGGAGCAAAACAAGAAAGCATTATCAAAAACGAATCAACATATTCTTTTGATAAATTATTTTGTTTTGAAAGCTCTCTAAAATAAATCATTAGTGCGCTTATTGCCGTGTTCAATCTAAAATTTTCTATATCATTTCCAACTTTTTTGATTGTCTTATGAAGCAATGATAAAAGTTCGTCGTTTGACTCTTTTCCGTACTTAAAATTTTCAAAATATTGAAATATTTTATCCAAAAATCTACGCTGACCTCTAATTCCGTCTGTATTCCAAGGTTTTGAATCAACAAGTGGCCCCATAAACATTTCATAAAGCCTAAAGCTATCAGCACCAAATTCATTTATAACATCGTCTGGATTTACTACATTTCCACGACTTTTTGACATCTTCTGACCATCCGATCCCATTATAAGGCCCTGATTTATAAGCCTTGGAAATGGTTCGTCAAAATCTAAATATTTATTATCTCGGAGCACTTTTGTAAAAAACCTTGAATATATCAAATGTCCTACAGCATGTTCTGCACCACCCACATAACAATCAACTGGCATAAAATCTTCTATGTTTTGTTTTGAACAAAACTCGTTTTCATTTTTTGGATCTAAATATCTATAATAATACCAAGAGTTATCAACAAATCCATCCATTGTATCATATTCTCTTCTTGCATCTTTTCCGCATATTGGACACTTTACACTATGAAAACTGATAGATGATTCAAGTGGTGATTTTCCTGTTGGACGAAAATCTGAAATATCTTCTGGCAAAAGCACTGGCAAATCACCCTCTGGGACCGGGACCGTTCCACAAACATCACAATAAATAATTGGGATTGGCGCGCCCCAATAACGTTGACGAGAAACCAGCCAGTCACGTATCTTGTATTGTGTTGTTAATGTGCCACCAACTTTTTTTGTAATCTTTTCTTTTGCTTCATCAGAGCTCATTCCATTAAACTCTTCTGAATTTATCATCACTCCTGATAATTCCATTGCACCATCGGCATTTTCAATACTTGATTCAATAACTTTTATAATTTCTAGCTTAAACTTCTTTGCAAATTCGAAATCTCTTTCATCGTGAGCAGGAACACACATTATTGCTCCTGTTCCATAAGTAGATAATACATAATCAGAAATATAAACTGGAATTTCTTTTTGATTTACTGGATTAATAGCATTAATTCCTTTTAACAAAACTCCTGTTTTATTTTTATTTAGCTCTGTTCTCTCTAATTCCGATTTTTTCTTAGTTTTTTCTATATATAACAAGATTTCATCAAAATTTTCTATTTTATCTTTTAATTCATTAACTAATTTATGCTCTGGCGCAACTACCATATATGTAGCACCATATAAAGTATCTGGCCTTGTAGTAAACACTTCAATTTGACATTTGTCATTTGTGATTTGAAATTTAATTAGTGCTCCCTCTGATTTTCCAATCCAATTTCTCTGCATTGCTTTAAGAGCTTCTGGCCATTTCAAATTGTCTAATCCATTTAACAATTCTTCTGCATAAGCAGTCACCTTGAAAAACCATTGCTCTAAATCTTTTTTGACCACTTCACGGGAACATCTTTCACATTTTCCATCTACAACTTGTTCATTTGCTAAAACCGTTTTACAAGAATCACACCAATTTACTGGCGCCTTTTTCTTGTAAGCCAAACCACTCTTATATAGTAGTAAAAAAAACCATTGACTCCATTTATAATATTCTGGAGAGGATGTGTTTATTTCTCTATCCCAGTCATATGAAAAACCAAAACTCTTGACCTGTTTTGTAAAATTTTCTATATTCTTTTTTGTACTATCTTTAGGATGCACACCCATCTTTATAGCGTAATTTTCTGCTGGAAGTCCATATGCATCCCAGCCCATTGGATGCATAACGCTAAAATTATTGAATCTAAGATATCTACAATAAATATCGGTAGCAGTATATCCCTCTGGATGACCAACGTGAAGACCTGCGCCACTAGGATATGGAAACATATCTAAGACATATTTCTTTTTTTTATCGGCATCAATTTGTGTCTTAAAAATTTGAGACTCGCTCCATTTGTCTTGCCATTTCTTTTCAATTTCTCGATGATTGTATGATTGATTCATATTATTAAATCTTTATAATTGTTATTTTTAATAAACTTAAAAAATAAATTCCAATAATCAAATAACAAATAACAGATAAACGCCAATAAACAATTTACACCTGCCTACCGGTCTTCGACTCTGAGAGCTGAGCTCTCAAACCCAGACTCGAATGAGCAGGCAGGAATCTCAAATAATAATCAAACCTCCGTACTCAAATGATCATTGAATATTGATTATTGTAATTTATCTGTAATTTGATTATTTCCGCCGAAGGCGGATCAGCCTCCGGCTGAGATTATTCTATCATACCCAATATTATCATCTTTAACCCATTAATTCAATGTTAAAATAGTTTGAAAATTTAGAACTCAACATTTGTCAATTGACCAAAGCGATAATATATTTTATCATAAAATCATACATAAAAATTAAAAAAAATCTATTAACAAGGTTAAAAAATATCTAATCCTTTTCTTTATATATACGGGAAAAATACTAAGATACCTAAGCGTTTCTATTTTTAGATCTCTCAAATTTCCATTTTTATTAATATTTTGGATATCAAAAAAAATTCTAAAAGAGCCTATTCTATCCATATATCATATTTTATTGAAAATAAAAATTAAGAATAAAAAAGAAAGTGATTTGAATTTTCATCCACTCATAAATAACGGGGGTAGAAAAAGAAATAAATTTCATTATACATTGCTTATCATCTTCACATTATTTGTAATAAACAATAACCTTTTTGCAAAAACAATACCTCCGGAAGAATTTGGCCAAAAATCTGTGCTCTCAAAAATTGTTCCGTCAAAACAAAACGATTTAATAGGTCATGAAGAGCTCATTGAAGAAAAAGGTTCTGCAATAATAAACGCTCCAACAAATAGCGAGCAACTTGTTTATTATCAAGGATATCAAGGCCAAGGAGATGTAGACACAAATACAAACAATTCAATGTTGGCTAGCACAAACGATGGCACCACTCTTATTGCAACAAACATTGCAAATACTCAAACCGGAAACGCTGTAAACAGAAATGAAATTATTCAATACACTATTTTAAATGGAGATACAATAAGCGGAATAGCTCATAAATTTAATATCTCCGTTGCAACAATTCTTTGGAGCAATAATCTCACAGAGAGAAGCCTCATACAGCCAGGAGCGACTCTAAAAATTTTACCAACAACAGGGATATTGCATAGAGTTGTCCGAGGAGAAACAGTCGCAGCAATAGCCAAAAAATATAAAACAGGAGCACAAAAAATATTAGACACAAATAGTTTGGCTTCTGCAAATCAAATTAAAATAGGGCAAGATCTTATAATTCCAGATGGCATAAGGCCAGCAAATATATCAACCACTGTCACAAAAACAACAACTGCTGGAAAAACTACACCCTCCAAAACATCTCTTAGCCCTACAAATCCAAATACAGGGACAAAATTATTATGGCCCGCTGGCGTAAGAAAAATATCTCAATATTTTGGATGGAGACACACTGGGCTAGATATAGCAGGTCCTGTTGGAACGCCAATTTATGCCGCTGAAGATGGAGTTGTTGAAACAGCTGGATGGAATAGTGGTGGTTATGGAAACTATATTATTATAAATCATGGTGGTGGTCTTAGAACTCTTTATGGTCACGCGTCTAAATTATTTGTCAGTCGCGGAGAAAAGGTAACTCGTGGACAAGTAATTATGGCAATGGGCTCAACTGGTAGATCTACAGGGCCACATTTACATTTTGAAGTAAGAATAAATGGATTCAAAAATCCTCTTAGCTACATAAGATAATAAAAAATTATTATTATATAGCTCACATTATTTTAAAACAAAAAAAGACACTTTTGGTGTCTACTTTTTGGGGTACAGTTCATCTCAGGTATTTAAAATTTAACATAATATCGCTTTTATTCAATTTATCTTTATCTTTTTGACGTCTTCCATACAAATCCACGCTGACATATTACCGAATCCTTTTTTATCTATATTAAAAGGTTTTATCCTTATGGGTTTTTCTAAAGCAATTAATATACAATATTCTTTATCTTTAACTAAATTAAAAAAATTAGGAATATCTTTTATGCATATTTCATCATTTAAGCTGTATTCATGTAAAATGCTTTTTATTTTATTTGGGGTTAAATTGGAATATTGAATCACTCTTTTTACATACGTTTTTACAGTGACAGGCTCTCCAGAATTCTTAAAATATACAGTATCTCCAATTTTAATATTATTCCACGGAGACCTTTTTGTCTGATACCAACGAGATTCAATTGTTTTTTCCCCTAATAATACCCTTTCAACTAGGTTCCACGATTTATTCATTATTGCAACGTGTTCCATATTATTGTGGCTTGTAACCCTCAAGAGGATTTGAATGAACTGACCTAGCTTTTTCTATTGGATATCTTAATTTATTTTTTTCAAGTTTATTTGAAATTGCATCAAGAAGATCAATATCTGTTTTGTAAGAAATGATTAATAAATAAATTAGAACATCTGCCATTTCTTCTTCAACCTTTTTCTTCTTTTCTGGATCAGCATGAACCTTTAGGATTTCTTCTTCAGACAACCATCTATAACATTCTGCGAGTTCTCCGACTTCAGACGCTAATGCATTTATAAGATCTTTGACATTATGAAATTTATCCCAATCTCTTTCTAAATTGAACTCTTTAATTTTATCTCTTAATTCGTTTAAATCTTTGGACATTTTATTTATAGATTAATACTATCTACAACAAATCTTTTTTAGATTTTATTATTTTATCATAAAATAGAATTATCAGTGTTGATAATACAACTGGAGCAATAAAAGCATTTTTTCCTATTATTGGAAATGAAATAATCAGAATAATAAATCCTATTAAAATTGAATAAAAGCTGGCATTAGCAGAAATTCTTTCTGAATAAAGAGTAGCAAATATTGCTGGGACAAAAATTAAAGCCATATAAGAAACTAACAAAGAAAGTGATACTATGCTTGGTATTGCTAGAACTAAAAGTCCAGCAAAAATTCCAAATAAGGCTATTATACCTCGTGCAAAAAATAGCTTCTTCTTTTCGTCAACTGTATTTTCATTAAATATTTGTTTGTAAATTATTGTTGATCCTGCAACAAGAGAACTATCAACAGAAGACATTATTGCAGCAAGAATAGCTGCAAATCCAAGACCAGCAATACTGCTTGGCAATAAATGACTCATCAAATTGAAAATCGCAAAATCTTGAGGAATTCCTTTTAACATAACAGACGCTAAAAGACCAAAGAAAACTATCACAACTCCAAGAATAAAAAGAATTGGAATTGCTATGAAATAAGATTTTTTTGCAACTTTTGCGTTTTCTGCAGATAATGTTCTTTGCCAATGATAAGCAGTTCCTAAATAAATAAATCCACTTAAAATGATTGTTCCCAAAAACCAAGCAACCCCTTCAAAACCAAACGGATTCAAGTGTCCTTTTGGCAATTGAGACAATAAATTATTTATTCCCCCAATTTCAGAATATCCTATAAAAGCCATAATAATAAATGGAATTAGAATAATCCAAAATTGAATAAAATCAGTTATGATATCAATTTTTAATCCACCTATTGTTGAATATAATATAGTGATTAAGATCGCAATACCTATTGCTAGACTATAGTTAACCCCTAATACTATTTGAGATATTGCGGATAACCCAGCCAAATTAACAGCTATCCAACCCAACAAAACAAACAATTGTAATACACCAACTAGAGCTTTATTTTTCTTATCAAACCTTCTATAAAATATGTCTGCTATAGAGTGTGCATCATACTTATCTCCAATATTTTTCATTCTTGATGAAACAATTCCCAAAATAAAAATTCCAACAGTAAATGAAAGAATCAATGCTAGACCATAAGAAATGCCAGGTTGTAAACTTCTGAAACCACTGAAATCGTAGCAGAAGCCCCTATGATAGTTGATATGGTTGAAAAAGTCATTAACCACAAACTCGTTTTTCTTTTATTTATAAAATAACTTTCAAAGGATTCTTTTCTCGAAAAATACCAAGCAATACCAAGCATTAAAATAAAATACACTAACAAAATAATTAATGTTGAATTCATATTGATGAATTATTGTTTAATTGATTATTCATATATTACAATTATAACACTACAAATAGGAAAACAAAAAACCTTAAAGATAAATTGGGGGATATTGGTGGTATAGAGTGGTGAGTGATGTTGTCACTTATTTTAGAAATACAAATGAATGTATATACATTCCAACTTTTGCTAAATTTGAAAAAACACGATTTATCTATATTCAGTATTCTTGACAAGTCGCCTATAACGTTGTAAATTTATATATCAAAATAATATCCTATGAAATGAGTGCTTTAGACGCTTTATTAAGTAAAGCTTCCAAACCATTCATCTCATTATGAGATAGATCGTAATCTGAACGAATCAGGTAATAAAAATATAGAGTTTTGGGAGGATCAAATGAACAATCTGATTATTCTGTTGCTAAACTTCGTATATGGATTCATTCCATATGAGAAAAACATGGTGTGTCTTTTTGGTAGAATAAACAAAGGGGGAAATGTCTACTCCCTAATTAGTTTATTCACTAAAGCAAAAAATGCCTATTCAATAATCAACATTTTTTCTGTAGTTGAAAACAATTTGTGGACCCTATTCAATGTATTAGGATTCGCGAATGGACCAAATGGAAACATTTTATCGTTAATAAGTCTTGCGGCCGATGCAGAAAAGGAAATTAAAATCGCTTTTAGTATCCTTGCTAGTTCATCTGGAAATTTAAAAGCATTTATTAGCTATGTTGCCATTGCAGATGAAAATATTGATATCTGTGTTTTTTCTTTCTTTGCAATAGCACCAAAAGTAAAAATCATGTTTTTCAATTTAATTGCTATTGCTGATAATTATGCGGAATCAAAAATAAGCTTCTTTGCAATAGCACCAAAAGTAAAAATCATTGTTGGAATGTTGAGTTTAGTGGAGGACCCGAACATAGTGTAAAATAATCGACCACATTACTTAAAAGACTCGTTATAATTATGCGGGTCTTTTTTAATTTATAATCGGTTTAATTTTTGCCAAATAAAAAATATTAAGATTTTGGATAACAAAAAATACCTGTTTTAATAGGTATTTTAGCCCCAAAACATGCTGAGGCACTGAGGTCTCTTGAACCTCTCAAAGGGTGCCCTTCGACTTCTCGTCCATTCGGCAATCTCAGGACTCGTCGCTCAGGACATTCGAAACGTGCTATTGGATTAAGAATGGTCGAAGACCATCTCTCGACTTCGCTCGAGACCTTTCGACGAGCTGAATAATATTACTAGATGGTCGTAGACCATGAGTGAGCCCAACCTCATCATATAAAATAAAGGGCGAATCGAATGGTACCGTGCCGTGCTCTCGCAACTATGCAGATACGGTGTCCATGGGCTTTTCTAGGATATTTTTAGCATTCTAAATTAGGCACATTGGTCGGGGTCTAAAACACAAAATGAGACAAATAAAAAAAATGAAGCACTATTTATTTTATGAATGCAAATATGAACGAATTATAGATCCTTGTTTAAAATTGGTAATTTTTTTAGATTTATTTTCTTAGAGTTAAAGTTTTTTTTCAACCAACTGCCACTAGTTTTAATAAATAGGGTGTTTTCTAAAACTCCACAAAATCCCATTGACATAGAGCTACCCCAACCTCCATAAGAATCCAAGTTATATGAATATTCTGGGTAATTTCCTACGAAATCTTCAGTTAAGTATATATTATAGAGTGGAGAAATTGGAGAAGCGCACTCCATTTGAGCAAGTGGATTATCTCTTTGGATAAAACAATATCTGAATTCTAAGTTAAATGGTTCAGAATTTGGTGTTTGCAATGGAGAGTATGGATTAACTATTCTAACATATTTAAAATATATGCTAAATGGGGTCCAACTTTCAGAAAGAGCATCACCAACATAAAGGAAATCCCCGGGTCTTAGAATTGTTACTTCATTTCCATAATCTACCGGATTTAAATTGATACAACGTTGAAATAAGGGCTCTTGATATTCTAAGTTATCTGCTATTTTTGCGTTAATTGTTGTACAGACAAATAACATCAAAAAAATAGAAATAAAGACCCTTGTTATATTCTTATAAAGAATTGACATATTTTTGTTAGATCAATAATGATTAATATTTTAATATTGTATCCCAACTCGAGCACTCAGTGTTTCTTAAAGAGGCCAAGCATTGAGGTCTCTTGAACCTCTCAAAGGGTGCCCTTCGACTTCTCGTCCATTCGGCAATCTCAGGACTCGTCGCTCAGGACATTCGAAACGTGCTATTGGATTAAGAATGGTCGAAGACCATCTCTCGACTTCGCTCGAGACCTTTCGACGAGCTGAATAATATTACTAGATGGTCGTAGACCATGAGTGAGCCCAACCTCATCATATAAAATAAAGGGCGAATCGAATGGTACGCTGTGCAGGATTCGAACCTGCGACCGTTTGCTTAAGAGGCAACTGCTCTACCAACTGAGCTAACAGCGCATATTTGGTTGTTGATTTTCAAAACATTGTGTTTGGCAAAATCCCAACTGTCGTAGCCTAGCGAAGACCTTGAGCGACAGTCGAAAGGTCGGAGCGAAGCGTAGATCCCGCAGAATGAAATAATTGCGGGAAGCTAACAGCGCATATTTGGTTGTTAATTTTCAAAATTTAGTTTTAATAATTTTAAAATAAGCTCCAGTCATCAGGCTATCAGCCGAAGGTTGAATAAATGACTGGTCCGCCTCTGGCGGAAACAGCGCATATAATAAAACAATAGTATACTAACAATATTAAAGAATAATATCAATAGTAATTTACAAAATAAGTGGTGCACTCGGCAGGAATTGAACCCACAGTCCCCTGGTCCGTCAGGTCATACGCGCGCCATGGTGGCATGCCGTGGACCTGACAGTCGAGTCGAATGACTCGACGAAGCTTAACTAAGCTAGGGCAAGTCTATTGCTAATGTGCGGATGGCGCTCCCTGAAGGATTTGAACCCACAACCTCTTGGTCCGAAGCCAAGCACTCTATCCAGTTGAGCTAAGGGAGCACCATCCGCACATAAACATAATAATTATTATCAAATAACCTTTTCTTTAATCAAAACATCTCTAATCTGTTGTCTTAACAATCTGCTTCCTTCTGTTGTTTTTAGAAATCTTTCTCTTCTCTGTGCATCACTCTTTAAACTATAAACCTCGTAATGAATCAATTTTAAAGGCCCATTATCTTTTGTAGATTTTACTAGTCCTTTTTTATGATCATTTAAACGAATTTTTAAATTTCCAGAAAACCCCTTATAAAGCTTTTTATTATTCATTAATAAAACATAAACATAATACATATTTTTATCACTTTTCTTTTTTTAAAATATATATAAACTCTGGTCCGTCAGGTCATTCGCACGCCATGGCGACATGCCGTGGACCTGACAGTCGAGTCGGATGACTCGACGAAGCCAGGTGCTTTATCCAATTAAGCTACGAATGCGTAATAAATTCTAATTATTTAATTCTTTTTCTATTATGCTTCGTACATCACCAACTGCTTTCTCTAATTTTCCTTGCACATTTATAACCTTATAATCACAAATATCTGCGACTTTCATTTCCTCATCAACCCTTCTTAATCTTCTTTCGACATCTTCTATCGTTGAACCATCTCTTCCCTCTATTCTTTTTCTTAAATTTTCTAAAGAATCTGGCATTATAAATATAGTAACTAAATTATCTATAACTTTTGATAAATTCTTTACACCCTGAGTATCACATACAAAAAGTGGAATGCGTCCCGAATCAAAGATTCGTCTTACTTCTTTTTTCTCTGATCCATACAAATTTCCATAGACCTCTGCATTTTCAAAAAGCTCATTATTTCTAATCATATTTTCAAACCCAGCTTTATCATAAAAATAATAATCTTTTCTATTTTCTTCTCCTGGTCTAATACTGCGCGTTGTTGAGGTTATAACCTTCTCTATTTTTGGATTTTTATCTATAAGCTCGTAGGCAATTGTTGTCTTACCAACACCAGACAACCCTGAGATCAAAAAAACTTTATTCATAATAATTATATCAAATTATCTATTATTCTTTGCAACTCTTTTGGGAGACGAGAGTTAAATTTTTTTCTTTTTCCTTCTAAATCAGTAAACTCCAAATAATGCGAATGAAGAAATGTTCTACTAAGATTAAACTTATCCTTATATTTTCTACTTTTGTATAAATCATCTCCTATAATAGGGTGATCTATTGCATGCATATGCGCTCTTATTTGATGGCTTCGTCCTGTTTTGATTAATACGTCCAAAAAAGTATAATGATTAAATTGATGTTCAACAAAAAAATATGTAAGCGCATCTTTTCCTTCATCTCCTTTTGGCATTGCAACCATTTTTCCACTTCTTTTTGATCTCTTTATTGGAAAATCTACTACTCCCTCATTTTTATCAAATACACCATAGACAAGGGTATAATATTTCTTGATGGTTTCTCTGTTTTGAAACTGGCTTTTTAGATGCTTATACATTTTCTCTGATCTTGCTACTACCATAAGCCCTGAAACTGTTTTGTCTAATCTATGAACAATTCCTGGTCTATATCTTTTTTCTTCCCCTATTTTTTCAATGCCCGGATATTTTGCTTTTAAGAAATCTACAAGTGAATATTCTATTATGTCTTTCGCGCCATGGACAATAAGTCCCACAGGCTTTTCAAGTACTATATAATCGTCACACTCACTAACTATTTTTACCTTATCTGCGAGAGCAGACTTATCTATTTTTTCTTCTTTAATTTTTTTGACAACAAGGCTCTTAATCTCTATTTTATCATTTTTTGAAAGCCAAGAATGCTTAACATCTATTATTTCACCATTTACTTTAATATTTCCATTTTCTATCAAACTCTGAATTTTTGAGCGCGATAAATCAGACAAATTTTCTACCAAAAATTTATCAAGCCTTGTCTTATTATTTTCACATGTAAGTAATTGTTTCATATACTATAAACTACCATAATAATAAGGTTTTAGCAACAAATTACCCCACCCCATCCTCAACTGCACCAAACCATCCAATTCTCTTCAGAGAAGCAGGATGCTGCAAAAAATAATAAACAAATATATAGCGGATTTTATTTCAAAAAAGTGCGCTTAAGCACCTATTATTTATATAAACCTATCAATTTCAACTGTGGATAACTATTTGACAACCTTATCGCAAGTTCATATAATGTTACTGTAGGTTATAGACCTACCAGATTTTCTTCGAAATTCGTCCTTTTGGACGAGTTTTTGATTTTAGCTTAAATTCTAAAACGATTCATGTTCAGTCGATATTCAAAATCCTCAACAAATATTATCTTTTCTATAATTTTATCCCTTTGACAATCAACAAGCTCTTTACCCAAATGATTTCTAGCGGTAAAAACATATGACGTTTTATTAAATTCTTGTTTTAGATACTTTAAAACATAAGATAAATCTCCATCCCCTGAAAATATAATTATATTATCATAGTTATCTTTTTCTTTTATCAAATCAACTGCCATTTCTACATCTAAATCACATTTTTTTACATACCCCTCTTTATAATTTTCATCTTTAATATACTTAACTCTCTTTGTGATAATTTCAAAGTTATTCATTTTTGCCTTGTTCATTATTCTCTCTGACCATATAGTTAAGATCGGACAATCATCTCTGTGACCAAAATCACTTCCATAATAAAATCTCCTTAAAAATCTTTTTGAGGTAAAGTGTTTGATCAAATTTTTTAATTCTTTTATTCCAATATTCCATTTCAAAGAATCTGACCAATGAACTAGATTTCCAAAATCAATAATTACTATGTTTCTTTCTTTTCTTGTTTCTAGGGTATCCAAAATCTTTATTGCTTCATTTTTGTTCATAATACCTTATATTATTAAATAATGTTCAAATCTTATAATAATATTATATATTTTTCAATATTCAAAAAATCATTCCTCAAATTAACTACATAACTCAGCAACTAGCTTCTGATTTCCTAATTTCCTAATCCTACTAACCCCCTGACTTACTAACTAACTCAATTTATAGTATAATAAAATTAGTTATAAACTAAAATTTTATCTATGCAAAAAATTCAAAAAGTTGTAATACCTGCCGCTGGATATGGAACAAGATTTCTACCAGCTACAAAAGCCCAACCAAAAGAAATGCTCCCAATAGTTGATAAACCAATTATTCAATACGTTGTTGAAGAAGCTGTTGCATCAGGTATTAAAGATATAGTTATAGTAACTGGGGCTTCAAAACGTGCTATAGAAGATCATTTTGATTACAACCACGAACTAATGCACATGCTCAAAAAACAAGGCAAAGAAAAACTTCGTGAAGAAATAAAAAAAATTGCTGATTTGGCAAATTTTGTTTATATAAGACAAAAGGGTTCTTATGGAAATGGCACCCCAATACTAAATGCAAAAAGTGCTATTGGAAATGAACCATTTGCAGTAATGTGGGGAGATGAATTTATTGATGCCAAGCCTGAAAGACTAAAACAAATGATAGACGTATATAATAAATATGGTGGTATAGTAATATCTGGAGTTGAAATAAAAAATAAAGAAGACCTAAAAAGATATGGGATTGCCGAGCTAGAACCAGTTGAAAACAATATTTTCAAAATAAAAAGAATCGTTGAAAAACCCGAGCCAAACAAAGCTCCTTCAAACATAGCAACTCATGGCGCATATATCCTTCCTCCTGAAATTTTTGCGGAGCTTGAAAAACAAAAACCTGGAAAAGGTGGTGAAATATGGCTCGTTGATGCAATCAACGCTCTCACAAAAAAAGGTGTTCCTCTTTATACCGTTGTTATAAAAAATGGAAAATACTATGACTGCGGGAACAAACTTGAATACCTCAAAACAAATATTGAATTCGGACTAAAACATCCAGAAGTTTCAAAAGATCTCAAAAAATATCTAAAAAATTTAAAATTTTAAATATACGTAAAATATGAAAAAGAAAATATCTAACAGGTTAAACTTCAAAAAAATTTCTATTTTGCTCATTCTTGCTTTATTCATGACATCTGGAGCTTCTTGTAGCAAACAGGCCTCTATTGACAAATCTCTTTTTAAAGCAACAAAAATAACAATTTGGACTGTTTATGAAAACGAAGACAGCTTCAAACAATTATTCCAAGAATTTCAAAAACAGCACCCAATGGTAAGCTTTGAATTTCGTGTATTTGAGTCTGGAGAATACGAAGAACAACTTCTAAATGCTTGGGCAGAAAATCGTGGCCCTGATATTTATTTTATTCCAAACTCATCTATTGGAAAATATTTGACCAAGATTACTCCAATGCCTGAGAGTGTCAAGCTTCCATATAGACAAAGTATAAACAGGGGTGCTGGGATGTTCAAAAAAACAGAAATCAAAGACTCTATAAAAGAAGAAAAAACAATCACAGCATCTCAAATCAAAGATGCTTACGCAGAAATTGCTTATAATGATGTTGTATTCGATAATCAAATATATGGCATTCCTCTTAGCATAGAAACTCTTGCTATGTTTTACAATAGAGACATTACAAATGGCGCAAACATAGCAATGCCACCAGAAAATTGGAATGACTTTGTAACTAATGTCAAAAAAATAACCCTCTTAGACGAGAAATCTAATTTTATCCAAAATGGCACAGCAATGGGTTCTACTAAAAATATAGACAATGGTTCGGATATAGCACTACTTCTTGTAAATCAAAATGGAATAAAAACTCTTCAAAACAACATGTTCAATCTTGGAAAAAGCGAAGAAGACCTACAAAAAACAATAGAAGCTATTAAATTCTTTAATGATTTTGCTAATCCTGTAATGGAGGTTCATTCATGGGATGAGAATTCAAAACAAGATGCCTTTAGTGCCTTCACTTCCAAAAAAATTGCATATTATTTTGGTTATCCACACAAAATAAAAGAAATACCGAAAACATTAAACTATGGAATAGCGAAAGTTCCTCAAATAAATAAAAACGCGCCCTCTAATTTTGCAAACTACTGGGTTATGACGGTAAGTCATCAAACAAAAAGTAAAGATATTGCTTGGGGATTTATTAACTTTATAAATAAGTCTGAAAATGCTAAAATTTATTTAGCTAAAAGTGCAAAACCATCATCTCTAAAGTCTCTTATAAATTATCAAAAAGAAAAACAGCCAGAACTTACCCCATTCTTAGATCAAATACTTACTGCTAATTCTTGGTACAGGGGCAAAAATCCAACATTTGCAAAACAACAATTAAACAGCCTAATAGAACAACTCAAAATAGCCAGTGAAACAAAAAAGCAAATGGAGCTTATCAACAAAACGCTAATACAAATAAATCAAGACAAAACAAAATAATTAAATGAAAAAACATATCAAACTATTTTCTTTTATCATCTTTTTTCTACTAGTATTAAATATCCCCACGAACAAAGCGCAGGCTTGTCAAAGTGACTGGGATTGTCCAACTTGTTCTGGTTGCTTTCTGTTTGTATGCTTAAATGCTCAATCTGATACAAGATGTTCTACAATGTGTGAAAACGGAAGCTGCGCAAAACAATGCACTGGAGCGTGCAAACAAAGTTGCGATACAAATAATGGAGAAACGCCTGGAGATCCTTTCGTAGATGGAGAGTGCTTTGAAAATGGAGCGATCTCGTCTTCTTTGCATTGTTGTGTTTCTGGTGGCGTAACCCAAAATTGCTCAGGAGAATGTCAAACAAATTGCTGGCCAGACACTCAAAGACAAGATGCTAATGGAACGTGTTTTAATTCAAACAAAATATGCTGTGTTCCTTTGGGCGCTTCGCTTGACCCAGTTGATTTAACAGAAGATATTAATATTGATATTGATATACCTCAAGACAACGAAATCACACAATTAGAAGGTGGCACAAATTCAACAACAAGCGTTTTATTTGAGGGAGTTAATTGCATTGATAGTGGAAACTGTTCTGTAAACGACATAATGACCGTTGGAATAAACATAACAAAATTTTTATTAGGCATTATTGGAAGTATTGCTCTTTTCTTTTTTGTATTTGCAGGATTTAAAATGCTTACATCTCGTGGAAACGAACAAGCAATAACAAGTGCCAAGCAAATGATGACTCAAACAATAATAGGAATATTAATATTTCTAAGTGCTTTTTTAATAGTAGACTTTGTAAGAAAAAGCTTACTAGAAGAGTCTGTAGAAACTGGCACAAAAATAGACCAAAACTACAATAAAAATTGGGCAAACACAACAAATTAATAACAAAATAATTAAATAAAGAATATGTTGCTTAAAAATAAGAAAAAAATATTTATTAACATTTTTACACTACTAACACTACTTTCAACAAAAATAACTTTCGCACAAGAATCGACTAGTCCATTAAGCAATCCGCTTAAGGCACAAAGTATTCCTCAATTAATAGGTATCATTATTAACGCCGTCTTAGGGATAGTCGGATCTATCGCTTTGCTTATATTTATTTATGGTGGATTTATGTGGCTTACCTCAGGAGGAAATGATACCAAAATAAAAGAAGGGAGAAAAACTCTTATCTGGTCTATTCTAGGATTAGCTCTCATATTTGCAAGTTATGCTATTTTGAAATTTGTTTTTGCGGCTTTTGCAAAATAGACTTTAAAATAATCTTAAAAAATAGTATAATTCATGTAGATTTTAAAATAAATTAATTAATCTCCTTTGATTTAGGAGAAGAAAGGAATCAACAAATGACAAATTTAACAAAAAAAGTAGTAAGCTTTTCTCTAGTGCTTCTTATCTCTTGTTTTATGGTTGGGGCAGTAAGTGCTCAAAACGGGGTAGCTAATGGACTAGAATATGCAGGAGATGTTGCTTCAGATGGTGGTCTCGGAGATGCAGATAGCGAAACCGCAATATCAGCAATAATAAACACTGTTTTAGGATTTTTGGGATTAATAGCTCTTGTAGTTATTCTTCTTGGTGGATTTAAATGGATGACATCAGGTGGAAATGACGATAAGGTAAAAAAAGCAAAGGCAACTCTTATGGCTGGAATCACTGGACTTATCATAGTTCTTGCAGCATATGTAATAGTTGGATTTGTAGTTGATACTGCTGGAACAGCAACTGGGGCAGACACGCTATAATTTAGATACTCTTATCCTCTCTTTATAGAGGGGGTAAGTAATTTGAATTAATTCGTTCCCCACCCTTTCCCTCCCCATCGTAGATGGAGAGGGAGAAAAATTTAAGTAGCAATCAAAACAATCCCCCTTCTCCCATATCTAGGAGAAGGGTTGGGGATGAGGGATAATAAAATAAACTTAAATGAAAAACAAAAACAACAAAAACGTGCTTAGTATATTTTTTATATCATTGTTATTTTTATTAATAACAATTTTTAATTTCCAAATCACCCTTGCTACTGAACCTGAAAATTTTGGTCTAAAAACAACAGCTGATTCCTCTGGATTAATAAGTAACAACAGTGAGAATCAAGACATCGTAACAATAGTGGGAAATATTGTTGGCTATGCGCTTTATTTTACTGGATCAATATTTTTTATATTAATTATTATTGCTGGATTTACATGGATGACCGCAGGCGGAGAAGAAAAAAAAGTCAAAGACGCAAAAGACAAAATCAAAGGTGCTATAATGGGAATAATAGTAATACTTTGCGCCTATATAATTACAAATTTTGTGTTTGACACATTAAAACAAACCATAGAAACAACGCCCGCCGGAACAACGGGAACAACACCATAGTCAAAGAGATGACAAACAAAACACTCACAATTAAATACGCATTAATAATTATTTTAAATTTTTTTATCTTTTCTTATACATATGGAAGCTCCATAGATAACGCATCTCAAGATGCTTATAATCTAGCAATTGATCTCGGATACAGCGTACATAGTGATCAAAGTATTTTGTTTGTGATTGGAACGGTCATAAGATATGCACTAGGCTTATTTGGAATAATATTCTTAGTTCTTACTATAATAAATGGTTTCAAGTGGATGACTGCGGGTGGTAATGAAGAAGATGTAAAAAAGGCCAAAACAGGAATAATGAATACAATAAAAGGGCTTGCCATTATTACAATAGCGTATGTGCTTACAACCCTTATTCAAACTACGCTTTCTACAATAACAAAATAATCAAATTTAATTATACGCCATGAAATACACAAAAAATAAATTAGAGCTCAATAAATTAAACAAGATATTTCTAATATTTTCAATAGTTATAATATCTTTTTTATTTTTATATTCTAACAATTCCACGGCAGAAGAATTAGCAGTAGGAGAAACATCTCCAGTAGCACCACCTGCATACAATATTAGTAATACCGGAAATAGTATTAATGACATAGCTCAGCCAGCCGGATATCAAACTGGTGGAAATATAACAGCATATACTGTAGTTGGAAACCTGATAAAAGTAATGCTATCATTTTTAGGAATATTATTTCTAATACTTGTAATAGTAAGCGGGTTCCAATGGATGACCGCTGAAGGCAATGAAGATGGTGTAAAAAAAGCAAAGGCTAGAATAAAAAATGCAACAATAGGACTTGCGATTGTGGTGCTTGCCTATTCTCTCACGTATTTCATACTAGATATTTTATTAACTCAAACAATTAAATAAGCTCATGAAAACAAAAAAAATATTTATAACTCTTTCGATAATTGTAATATCTTTTTTATTTATTATTCCAAACTTTATTTTTGCAGAAGAAACAACAAATATCTCACCAACAAAGGCAGAGATATTAAACAATACAAAAACTGTTGGAAATAGTGCTGGGTATGCTAATGCAGACAAAAATACCATTATCACAACCGCCGCAAATACGGTTAAAATAATTTTATCATTTTTAGGGATAATATTTTTAATTCTTGTTATAATAAGCGGGTTTCAATGGATGACAGCCCAAGGAAATGAAGATGCTGTTAAAAAAGCAAGGGCTAGAATAAAAAATGCAATAATAGGAATTACAATAATTTTATTTTCTTATTCTTTGGTTGCCTTTATAGAATTTATAGTAATAAAAGGTGCTCAAGGAGAATAAACAAACATATGACAATACTTAAAAAAATCAAGATCTCTATATTAATAATCATTATAAGCTGTTTTCTTGTAAATTATTCTTTGGCAGAAGAAGGTGTTTCAAACGACACAATACCAACGTATACAGATAGAGCTGACGATTTCGCTGGACAAGCTGGCCTAATAGCACCATCTCACACAACAATTATCAAAAACTCATTAAACATTGCCTTAGGTTTACTCGGACTCATATTTCTTGTATTAATAATTTATTCTGGATTTATGTGGATGACTTCTGCTGGAAATGAAGAAAAGGTAAAAAAAGCAAAATTAGCTCTCAAGAATTCGATCATTGGTGTTATAATAATTCTCTTTTCTTTTATAATAACTCAATTTGTATTTAATACCATAGATTCAACTACAAAACCCGTAGAAAATAACGGCATCTTTCAATTATAAAATCAGTTTAGTATAGATTAAATATAAAAATCAGCTTCTCGAGAAGCTGATTTTTATTTATGCATTATAAATAATTTTTCTAATAATTCAATCACTCGTTCATTCTTTTTTTCAAATAGTCAACAAACGGATTTGGTTGGGGATCAATATTATTAAAATATGCCAAATAAAAAGATGCGTATGATGATATTCCAAGCATACACATTGCCTCTTCATATATATTTTTACCCATTGGCTTTATTTCAATAAACTTAATTTTCTTTTTATTTAGAATTTCTTTCATTATTTCATATCGTTTTTGATTTCTCTTGTAATAATTATGTGAGTTTATCAAAACATATATAATTTGCTTGTTTATCTCCACTGGATTACTAAGTCCCTCAAATTGATGATGGCAAATTTCGGGAATAGAAAAATATGCTGACATATTCTTTCCAGTTTCATTAATTTGATTTTGAAAAATATGAGCATTGGCAATAAGATGTTCTGATGCAATAATAATAGGCATCTTACCGCTTATGTTTTTTGCAATTTTCTCTGCAACTGCCTTTCCCCTGATAAAGATTTTTACTTCTTTTTCAATTTTTGAAATACCATACTTCAAAAATCCTAATTGATTTAACAAACAAATAAAAACCGCTATAGAATAACCCGCTGCAAATCTAGGATTTTTTGCATAATTATAAATAGGATCATAAACAAATTTGGTAGAGTCTGATTTTGAAAGTTTGCCACCAGTGCAAATTACAAAAGTTTTAAGCCCCTTCTTTTTAGCACTTTTAAAACAACTAATAGACTCCTCTGTTGAACCAGAAAAACTTGATATCACAACAAGTGTTTGCTTATCAACCCATGCTGGTAAATCATATTCATTTGAAATAATAAGTGGAACATTGATACATTTTGCAAAAACACTTCTTACAAAATGTGGCCCCAAAGCTGATCCACCCATTCCACAAACAATAATTTTATTAACCCCTTTAATATTGCTTAAGTCAACATTTTTAAACTCCTTAAAAATTTGCTCAAACTGTTTATGAGAATTTTCATAAGTTTTGAAAACGAATCCCTTATCAAAATCTTTTATCTTTTTTTGGTCCATATTTTTGTTTGTTATTTATATCTTATTTATTATATCTCAATTTTTAACCATTCCCAACTCCTCGTTCCTTATGCCTATTTCTTGCTATCCACTTCATTCAAATAAATATATTTTATCGGCGACAACAATGTATTTGTCTTGCGCTTATCAATTACTCTATACCCACCAAGCTCTGAAAAAGAAATAATATATTTCATCTGATGATTTTTGGATATTTGCTTTACATACCATGGTGCCCAGGTAGGAGTAAATTTTCCCAAAGGCTCGTTTTCCGACAATCTATACAAATTCCATCCATTCCATTCATATCCAGCTTCAATATCTTTGATATTAGATGTTGATAATAAATCTCTACCCATATCCCACCTTGTCTTATTCCACAACAAATAATCTCTTGTTTCAATAAACACAAAAATGATCTGAATCAATAATAAAATGACAAATATTCTTTTTGAAAAGTTCTGTTTTTCTATTATCAGAGCGCATAGCAATATCAAAAATGGAAATATAATAAGCAAATATCTATCAAAAGACATTATTGGCCTAAACGGCTGATTTTCTAGTTAAAACAACCCTTATTGTTTTGATTAGAATTATT
>JAEHGL010000039.1 GCA_019248485.1 Candidatus Komeilibacteria bacterium S5_K13
TACTTGATTTGGAAAGAAATAACAAAAAAAGAAACAAATGATATGTTTCTTGATAAATAGTTTTTGAATGAAGGTGTTCGGATTGAGACCGGACCGTAGGACTCTAAATTAATATATAAATATATCACAATACTACAACTTTGTCAACTATCCCATATTTGCCTTATTATTACATAAAAATGAGCCCAAATAGCTCACTTTTTTATGCTCTTTCCTATTAAATCAGCTTCTCGACCACATTTCATTTCGCTCGAAGACTGATTAATTAATTTCAGTATTCGAGCCCGTCGAGAATCTGAAATTCTATGTTTCCCCTCATCCCCCACCCTTCTCCCAAAACGGGAGAAGGGAGCTGTTTTGATGTTTATATTTAGGCTCAACCTATAATCATCTCCGTACACCCTCCCCTCTCTATTTATAATGGAGAGGGGTTGGGGGTGAGGCTATTAACCTATTATCATATTATTCAATTAAACTATTACCCTATTATTCTATTATACTTCCCTAAGATATCCCCACGTATGAAGCTTGTCCGAATCCTCATACCACCTATCACCAATATCTTTTCTATAATACATATTTGGCATCAAAATATTATCTATTCTATTATATGCTTGGGCTTGGGCTTGTTTCATAGAAAGTCCAGATCCGCAGACTGTAAGAACAACCCCGGTGTCCCCCGCTATAACCCATTCACCATTTACAAGCTTCGTATCTTCAATATGAACTCCCTCATAATTTTTTTTCTTAAAAACAATGAGAGATTCTTTGGAGTAAAGATTAAATGTTGGTTCATCATCAAATGGGTATGGTGGCATAATAATTCTCACCCCAACTTGAAAACCTTTTTTAGTCTTTATTTCAAAGTGTTCACCAGAAGCTAATTTATAAAAAAATTCACCCATTAGCATATTTATTCCCTCTTGATGAATAAAAATAGTAGGATAACCAAAACGACAAGTAAATTCAAGCGGATATATACCATTTCCATTTACAATACAATTTATATCAATATACCCTACATAATGCTCTTCTTTTAATTTTGCTTCTAATTTTTTTAGAGTTGCATTAAAAATTTTATTTGGCACAGACCAAAACATCGCTGTTCCCATTTCCCCGGTAGATGGTCCAATATTGCCTGGAAATAATTTTTTGTGTTCAAAATTTACATTAATGGGGTGCAAAAATTCACTGCCATTAAAAAACGCTCCCACTGCTACTTCAACACCTGTAACTTTTTTTTGTAATTGAAAGATGCCAAGGTTGTCTGCCTTAACTTTTTTATAAGCTTCTAATATTTGAATAATATCTTGTCCATTTTCTTCTTCACCTACAAACAAAAATCTTTTTATACTCCCGGCATCTCCAGATGGCTTTATGACATATCTTGATGGATTGTTTTTGACAAATTCTATTGCTTCTTCACATGAATCAAATGTAGAATACGGCAAAATTGAGATACCGTGTTTTTTCATCTCTTCTTGACCAAAAGATCTATCATCTTCCAATCTATCTGTATAAGTAGTTCCCCCAACAACAAGCTTTCCTTTTTTTCTTAAATCTTCTGCCAATATTCCTTGCCCCAAAACATCATCAAAAATAATAACATCTGCCCAGTCAATTTCTTTTTCCCAATCGTCTGTTTTTGGAACAAAACCATCTCCAATATCACGTTGCTTGGGATTACCAGTATAAAATCTTACATCATTGCCCTCTTCAAAAATAAGACGAGCTATATCTATTATTAGAGCATCTATTGATACAAATAAAAAATTCTTTTTTTCCATAAACTAATAAAATTAGCGGTTCTATAAAGCTAAAAAACTAAATTTGATACTTAACCCCAAATTCTGGAATAATTATATTATTGTTTGTTATTCTTTTCAAACCATCCATTAGAGCCTCGCTTCTATCTGTTTCTCCATGATTTATAAAAATATTCTTTGGTATTGGATTTTGTAAATGAGCAAACCAATCTTCTAACGCTCTTTCGTCTGCATGAGAAGAAAAACACCCAAAGACAGAAATTGTTGCTTTGACTTTTATATTTTCTTCATTTATTACAACACTTTTTTCTCCATCCATAAGTTTTCTACCCAATGTATCTTTTGCCTGATATGAAAGCAACATTACTTGCGCCTTAAAATCTGATAAATAGAATTTTAAGTGATGTATAACTCTTCCGCCATTACACATTCCGCTTCCTGCCAAAATAACTTTTGGCGCCTTTGTCATATTGATTTGCTTGGAATCATATGTTGTTGGGGTAAATTTCATTCCTCTAAATGCAAAAATATCATCACCAGAATTAACAAGCGCACGAGTTTCATCATCATAAAAATTTTCATATTTTTTGTATACTTCAAGAGCGCTTATCCCCATCGGAGAATCAAAAAACATAGGAATTTTTGGAATAAAATTATTTTCGACAAGATCATTGAGCTCGTAAATAATTTCCTGAGATCTTTCAACTGCAAAAACAGGAATAATCAAAACGCTTTTCTTTTTTATAGTATCAATAATAGCTTGTCTTATTGCTTTTATACCAACTTCTCTATCTTCATGAATTAATCCTCCATAAGTTGATTCCATTATCACAATATCTGCGCCTTTAGAAAATTCAGTATCTCGTATAATAGGGGCTGGAGGATTTCCAAGATCTCCTGAAAACAATAATTTCTTCTCTACTCCATTTTCAAGTGTTTTAATTTCAAAAAAAGCAGAGCCAAGAATATGGCCCGCATCTCTTAACTTAATACTTACAAATTCATTTATTCTCTTATCTTTATTATAATCAATTGTCACAAAATGACTCATCAAAATTTCTATTTCTTCTGCTGAAAATAATAACTCTGGATTAATATCAAGTTTCTCACTCATTATTTTTGCAGCATCAAGCAATATAATAGTAACAATATCTTTTGTAGGAGCTGTACAATATATTTTTCCGCTAAAACCCTCTTTCATTAATTTTGGTAATCTTCCACAGTGATCTAAATGAGCATGAGTAAGAAGAACAAAATCAATACTTGCTGGATCAAAAAGAAATGCTTCTGCATTTTTATCAGAAGAAAATTCTTCTCCCTGAAAAGAGCCACAGTCAACCAAGAATTTGAAATCGCTAGATTCAATTAAATTACACGAGCCTGTAACTTCTTGGCATGCACCATGAAAAGATATTTGCATAATGTTTAGTATTTTCCGCCAGAGGCGGATCAGCCTTTGGCTGAAGTGTTTAATGTTTAATGTTTGCCTCCCTACCTCTTATTCCTTACTCCTAATTTTACATTATAAGCTAATAAAAAACAAAAACCCCCAAATTACTCGAGGGTTATTTTATTTTAATTAATAAGCCAATTAAGCTTTTCTTCTCCTAAAGAATAGGCGATTTCATTATTATCTAAATAATACATAATTGACTGAGTCATTACACTAATATCTTTTACAACAATCTCTTTTATAGATTCATTTATGTTTTTTGATAAATCCTCCTCTGTAGCATCCCGTATTATTCCGGAGTACTCTATTTCAATTTGAAAAAGATTTGACTTATTGTCTATAGTACATTTATCTATAGAAACATGATAAATTCTTTGTGTAATTTTGTTTACTACCCAAAAAGCTCTTCTTGATCGCACAATAAAACCGATATACTCCAAAGAATCAAATTGAGCAAAAATATCTTTTATTGCACTATCATCTATCCAAAGAAAATGTTCTCCTTTTTTTTCGTATCTTTCAAGAATACCGCAAATCCATTCTTTTGGACTACCCTTTAATACGGGTCTCGCCCACAGAGCTTTTGTTAAAACCTTTAATCCATTTGAATATCCATTTTTTGCTTTTCCTTTCCAATAATGATTTATACTGGCGGAAGACATCATAAATGAATAGGTTTCATCTATCACATAACGTCCCTTTGTTATTTTTGGATCAAATAGATTATAAAGATTGCTAAACAAAGTAAGATTTGGCTCTTTTTCTAAAGATATTTTAGCTTCGATTTCACAATCCCTAAGTTCCTTTTGCATATGCCCCGTAGCACATGAAGAATCAATCCATTTTTTATGTGCATTAAGAGCTTCCTGTTTCTTTGAAATAATTGGTTTTGCACCAAGCACAACAAGACTATTCACAAAAGAAATATACAAGCCTGATTTTTTATAATCTGGATTTATTTTGATTTCTATACGGATAATATCTTTGTCAATTCCTTCTGAGCAGTTCTTAATACATACTGCCTCGTCTTGATCTTCTGTAAAATAATAAAATCTAAATCCAGTATCAATAGTAATTCGTAAATTATCATCAATACCAAAATGTTGTCTTCTATATTCTACTGCAAAATAAGCCCTTGCCCCTGGAAAAGATTGATCTGCAAACTTTAAAATATCCAAAAGGTTTTCTGGCCCTATTTTTGTTTTCTTTCTTAGATCATTCAATCCGCTATCTTTTATTTCAAAAAAGAATTCTTCTTGAAATATTTGGGATAACAAAATACGAGAAGAATAATCATTTAAATAACGACGAGCCTTAAGAGATGGTCCAAAAAAATAATCGTGGTTATTATCTAACAAATAAATTGTTTGATTAACCCTTGGATCATACAATAATTTCAACTCATGATTTTCAATCTCGGCCATAAGCTCTTCTTGGAAATAGGCTGGCAAAAACAACCTTGTTTCTGTCCTGCAAAAATCAATATTACACATTCTTCCTCCATTATTTTGATGATTTTGTATGAACACTTTATCAGAAATCATGTTAAAAATCAATTTTATCGCCCCCCCCCTCACGATCACTGATCTCGAATATTAATTTAAAGCTTGACATGTCAGCTATCATAATATATACTTGATATATCAACTAAATATTAAACTACATAAAAATGGATAGAAAATTAGAATTACTTATGCAACTTACAAAAGTAAGCTCAATAGTGTCACGCCGAATAAGTGGGCATGGCCTTGCCTTTAGCGACTTCATGATCCTCTATTTTATAGACTCAGCAGATGACGGAAAACTAAGAAGAATTGATTTAGCAGACCTTATGGGTCTTACTGCCTCTGGTGTAACACGAATGATCTTGCCGATGGAAAAACTAGGCATTATAGAGCGAAGTGACGATACAAACGATGCAAGAGCAAGATATGCAAAACTTACTCGTGCGGGAAAAGAACTATTAAAAGACGCTACTACAACGCTGGGATTTAAAGCCGAAGATTTATTATCAAAAATTGATAATAGCGAAATTGAAAAGATTATTAAAATTTTTAATTCTATAAATAATGGGTGATATTTGATTTTGTCTAAATTTCTCCACCCGTAAGTGTAAATAGTGCCAAAACTAGACTAATCAAAATAACACTATAATAATAAAGCCAAGATTGTTTGGTTTTATAAAAATAATATATAATTCCGGAAACAATTATTAAGCCTATTATATAAGAAATTATTGGGATTTGATAAAAAAATATTCCCATTGTTACAAGAACGGTTGCTGCTGGCACTACCAAAAAAGTTGCCTTAAAAATTGGTTTCATTTTCGTACGCAAAATAAAAAAAGAAATCATTAAAATAAATACAACAAATAAACTACGCATCATTGCTGGGATACAGGACAAATTCATGTCTGGATTAAAATCTATAAATATCATTAAAAATCTTCTTAGAATCCACTGAAAAACGGCATTTATTACAAAAACAATGTTCAATAGAATAAATCCTAATACAGGCACTGTCATTATTGATATAATATTTTTTAACAGTGAATCATTAAAAATACTATTTTTATTCATTTATTTTTATATTTTATTATTATGGTTGCAACTCTGTTTGCTTAGTATAGTCCTGACAGACTTTTTTCTCCCCAGCATCCTTTAAATTATAACAAACACTAACGTCTCTTGCAGAAACCGCTATATTATGGATACATTTATCTCTTGTACCTGTTTTTTCTAATTTTTCACAAATTGATGCATCTCTTGAAATATTAGCGACCCCATAAAGACAATTATAATTACTTGACGCATCTTTAATATAAACACATGGGCTTGCATCTTTGTTATTTGTAGCAATTGAAGTAAGACAATAGTTTTGACTTTCTGCTGATTTGATAGATTGACAAAGCATGGTGTCTTTTTTTTCAATAGCTATTTTTTGATAACACGTATCTCTCTGACCATCATTTATAAGCTTAAAACAACTATCTGCATCATTATTACTTGTTCCAACCAAATAATAGCATTGCTGTTTTTGTTTTTCATTTTGAATTTTTTCACAAAGTAAATTTCCGCCAATTACTGAAGCAACGCTGGTGAGACAGACGTCTCTTTCTAATTGATTAGTAATTTTATCACATAATGTTTCATTTTTCTGAACCTTTGCTAACGCTGTTATACAACCTACTCTTGTACTTAAATTATTAATATTATCACAAAGGACTGGATCATTTTTTTTCAATGCAATATTGTTATAACAATCATTTTGGTAATAAGCTTCTGTAATTTTACCACAAATACTAATATCTTCTTTTACTTGAGCAACCTTTGAATAACATTGTCCTGCCATATTTTTATTAGTTATTCCAGCACAAATTGATTCATCTTGTTTTTTCTCTGCTAGTCCGCTATAACAAGTATCTTTATAGTTTTCTCCCATTATCTTATTACATAAATCCTGATTTTCTGTTGCTACGGCAACGCCTGAAAAACAATTGTCTTTTGTATTTTGATTTTTAATTTCATCACATAATTTTTCATTTTTTGACGCCTCAGCAACCGCAGATAAACATCGCTCGCGCCTACCATCCTCATCCATTTTACGACAAATTTTTGGATTTTTCTTTGATATTGCTTTATTCATTTCAGCGTCTAAAAAATCAAAAACTCCACACCCAGAAAGTAAAATAACACAAATAAACAACGTAAAAATTAAATAAGCTTTTTTCATATATTTAATTATTAATATTATATTTATATTTTCTCACTATTTAATTAAAATGTAAAATAA
>JAEHGL010000040.1 GCA_019248485.1 Candidatus Komeilibacteria bacterium S5_K13
ATCCGGTCCAACGTCCAGGTATTCACCACCTTTGCCGTCACGAAGACGCGGGAACTTACCGCCAATAACGTATTTCTGCGCCCACGCCTGCAAAGAAAGGATTTTGTTGACGTTGCTCTGCGCCTCGTTGTATTTATCCTGCAAGTCGATAATGCCCTCAACGTCTGAAAATCCGTATATATTTCCAGCGTTAGGCAGGTTCTTCCCGTGCGTGATCGGTGCAAACTCGTAGTCCCACATTTGTTCGTCCTGCGACTCCCATGCTCCGCCGGTTGACTTGTCAAGTTTCTGCGTCCGTATCAGCCACGCGCCGTTATCCTGCTTTTCTGTGAGTTCACGCCACGCGGTATCGCCGCTATTCCACCGGTACACGTATGCCGTGATATTCTCAATGTCATTTGAAGCGGAGTAGATGGTCAGGTTGAACGGGTTGAGCGCAACAAGCCGATGCGTTACCTTGCCATTGATACCCACCCTGCCGTCAGGGATGATCTTGATAGCCGGTGTGCCGTAGATACTGCCGAATTGCGCGAGGTCGTGCATGAAAATATCCTTGCGGTTCGCATCCCACACGGTATTGATAATGATGTCCTGTTTGCTCTCACCCTCACCCGGAAGGTCAAACGTCACGCCCGCGCCCATGAGCATGGATACGCTGCGATCTACGATGGTTTTGACGTGGTTTGTGATTACGTTGTAATCCTTGCCGAGTCCTGTGATGCGTAGTGGCTTGCGCTGTTTGCCGTCGTAGTATGAGATAAGCCACGCGAGTGATTTCATGCGCTCACCAGCTGCCTCATCGTAGGAGTCGCGCGCTTGTGTGCCAAACGCCCAGCCGATCACATCTTGTATTCCCTTTTGGATAAAATTCATACGCGCTCCTTAATTCGACGGGTCGTATAGCGCTGTTGACGTTCCCATTTCCATGAGTTCTGTCATCGCCCACACTTTTGCGTCAAGTCTGTTCGGGCTTGCGTCACCTGGAACCCACATACACAGTTCGTCTTCCAGTTGTGCAAACACTCCCACGTGGTGGTCCCGCCCCTGCTCTGCTATGGCGGCGATTGGTTCTGCTCTCACCGCCTTGCCCCTGCTTGCCCACACGAGGCGGACATTGGCATTCGGGTCAACCTGGTGAATAACGGCTTCTACCATTTCGCCCCCGTTATTCTTTTCAGCAACAATGCAATCTGCCTTGTGGCGGTAATAGGCGGTTACCGCTGCGCGCGCCCAAGTGTCCGGCGATCCTTGCACGCTGTCGTCTGCAAGGGTGTAGTATTGGTCGTCGTATTTTCCACAAGTCACAATCCCCGCTTCATCCCCGCCGGATGTTGCGGACGGGTCAACCCCAACAATCACACGGAAGAAGTCTGGAGTTTGCAGTACCCGGTTTGCGTCGATGTTGTCACGCTTCCACAACGCGCCCGGTGAGTCTGTCAGTAATTCCGCGTTGAGTTCCTGCCTACCTAACCGCGTCCCCTCGTAACGACTGATGACATATTCAAAAAATCCTTGTGCCAGGTTCGCCCTGTTCTCATACGTTGTGCCAGAAGTGACAATGTTGCGCGGATCGTTGACAAGGGTGAGGATTAGGCTGGTTGGCTTTGGCGTGGTGGTGACTATCCCCTGCGGTTTGTTGCCAAGACGTAACCCTAACATAGCCTGCTCCCACGCTTCCGGGTATCGCCACGAGCCGAGTTCATCCGCCCAAATCTTGTAATGCTGTTTACCCCTTAGCCGTTCCGGTTCATCGGCTGTGAATATGAGACTGATAGCGCCGTTTGGCCATACCAGTTTGCGGTCAGATTTCTTGTATTCCGGGCGTTCACTGCGAGGACACACGGCAAGTATCCCGCTCTCGCCCTCCACCATTATGTCACGCGCATCGTCTGCCGTTGCACCGATGAGATTAACATACTGGTTCGCGCGTACCCACTGCCTGACCGTCTCTGCGCCGGTTCTCGTTTTACCGAACCCGCGCCCTGAAAGTAATAACCAGATGAAAAAATCACCGGTTGGCAGCCGTTGCTTCTCTCTGGCGTGCAAGTCCCAGCGAAATTTGAGAGCCTCATAAATCTGCGCTCGCTGTATTTCATCCGTTGTCACTGTCAGCGATTTTCTTTGCTATTGCGATAAGTTCTTCTGTTGGAAGCGCCATATAGGGGTTTTCACCGTCTGGAGTTGTGGGCGCTATCTTCTGAACTGGCGTTCCCATGAGGTAATCAGCCAGGAACTTACGCGCTGCCGCGTCCCCTCGCTTTGCTTGCTTGACGGCAGCCAGGATGACCTCTTTCCAGTCCTGAAAAGTGACGGCTGTAACGGCGACCTCGTAGAAGCGATCCTCACGCTCTTTGCGTGGTCTACCCGGACCGCCCCTATATTCGCCTTTTACAAACCTGCCGTTAGTATCCCGCTCTGCCATTTGTTCGCCTTCTAAAAGGTTATTTGTCCACCACAGCAATAACGGTGACCATCTTGCCCTGCCACTCGCTAAAGCGCTGCATCACCGCAACCTTGTACGGCTCCGGCACGTTTAACGTCAAATTGGCGGAGTAGTCCGCCATTGTTTTTAGTGCGCGCACTTCCGCCGTGAACTCGATTGCTACCTGCTCCTGTGATTTGCTATCCAACCCCGCCGCCGGATATGATGCTCTTGCCTGCGTCGTAGATACCGGATGCTACGAGTCCGAGCGCAACGCCGTAGACGCCTGCCGTGAACCAGCCTGCAAAGTCAACGGGTACGGAAATCGAACATTGGTAGGCAATACCAAGTCCAGCGCCGATAAGGAGCGCCACGACATTGAGCGCCGTGCCGGATAACCCAAGTCGCTTGATCCATTCGACCAATCCGATCACAACCAGCACAAGCGGGATGCCTGCCACAACTGCGTTTGAAAAGTCCATTAGTACACTCCTAAATTGCGTTAGTAGATAATCGCCGCTTTTCTTCTTCAAGCGCGGCTACAATACGATCGTGGATAGATTGAGAGCGGGCTTTTTGTTCCTCTCGCTCGTTGACAATGCGCTCCGAGTTCTGTTTTTTTTGTTCTTTCGTTACGTTAGGATTTGTGTAAAACAATCGCCTTACGTGTTTCTCAAACATGCGTTCTTTGTGAATGTTTTCGTCAACGTCAACGTATTTGAACCCGTCAACGTCTTGAATCTCCGTGTACCATTCATCAAATTCTGGTGGTACAAGATCTTCTTCATCTTCCTCAAAGAACATTTCAGCGTCAGAATCTTCGCTGTAATCGTCTTCGTCAAGGTCAGCCCACAATAAAGACCAACCGTTCATGTTGACCTCGAATAATCTATTTCGTCAATATATTTCAGGTGAAAATTGTTGCGGTCATAGTCAATTTCTTTTTGGTACATACTCATCCATTCAGAAAGCCACTTTGGCCACTTCTCGGATTTAGTACCATATTCAGACCGGCATCGGTCACACAATCTTACGCAAGGCTCAATTTGTTCACCGCAAACGCATTGTCGCATCGTGCTCCCTCTCCTTCAATACTTACTGGAGTTGAGAGGGCGTTTAATCACAAAATTCCCTGTAAAATGCCCTAAATTGCTTCATCCAGTTGCAGATTGTATTTTTGTGTACCCCCAACTCCTTTGCTACCTCTTTCTGCGTGTACCCCCGCATAAACAGGAGCGCTGCCCTCCTGTGTGTTTCAGGGAGGGCAGCAAATACCAAGTCCATGTCAAACTTGAGTTCGCACTTTTCAACTTCCGTCATTCAGCCTCCCTCACCGCCTTCGCCAAACTCGGCTGCACGCCAATCGCCAGCAGGCGTAACACCTGCCTCATCTCGTTTGTCACGCCTATTCCGTTTACAGCCAGCCATAACTCCGCGCCATCCGGTGCAACAAGGAACTGTGAAGCGTCACGGTCGCCGTTTAGCGCGTCAAGCACAGCAGTCTCAATAATGCCGAATGTCAATTTACACGCAGATTCATTCGTGGATAGCATTGTTCTACTCCGTAGAATCTCAATACCCGTGAAACAGTCCCGTAGGCGTAATGCCACATATCGGCTATGTCTTGAATTGACGAACCGGAGCGGTATAGCCGTAACCACTCCTGATCACGGTATTGGTTTTGAGCGCCTTTGTACTTCCGTGTCATCCCGCCTCCATAGCCTTTCTGATTGTGTCAAGTGCCGTGCCATCCTCGATCATCTCGCGGTCGAACTCGAAATAGCGGTAGCCCATGAGGATTGCCGCGTTCTGCTTCTCATAGTCACGGTGGATGCCAGCCCATGAGGTATGCCCGCGTGATGCCTGGTGTGTCATCCCGTTCACCTCGCAGATGATACGGTATTCTGGATAGCAAAAGTCCGCCTTCCATCGCCGTTGCGGGTGAAACTGGTATTGACATTTCGGCTCTGGTAATCCCGCGTCACGGAGTTGTAGCAGGAGCAAAGTTTCAAGCGCGGTCACTCTGCCACCTTCAGTCCCAAATCTTCTGCCCTGTGGCTCGTCTGTGCGAATTTCAGGATTGCCTTGCGAGCATCCTGATAATCATTGTCGTCACAGTCAAGGGTACAAAAGTGCGCCGCTATCTGTGCGGCAAGACGGCGGTCTACTTTCATCCCCTTTGACCCGCACCATAACGGGAAACAAGAGTAATCAAGGTCAGCCCGTTGCAGGTCAGCCCCTCGCAGGTCAGCCCATTGCAGGTCAGCCCGTTGCAGGTCAGCCCCTCGCAGGTCAGCCCGTTGCAGGTCAGCCCCTCGCAGGTCAGCCCCTCGCAGGTCAGCCCATTGCAGGTCAGCCCCTCGCAGGTCAGCCCATTGCAGGTCAGCCCGTTTTCCACCATCTTCATCATTAAGCCACATTTTATGCAGCCGTAAAACCTCTTGTAATTCGTCCTTTTTCATTCTGCCTCCAGTCCCAACTCCTGTTTCACGTCCTGCTTGTCAGCCGTGCCGCCGCGCATCACGTACCACGCCCAAAACTGGCGGAACGCAACGTCCGCCGCCGTCCGCCCCCTGCCGTGCATCCGCTCGAAGTAGGCAAGCGACACCTTGTAGTATTTGCGCTCCTTAGCGGTCAGCATCGTCTACCTCCGGCGCTTTCCTTCCGGCAGCCACGCACAATCCGGCGATCACCACGCCAAATGTCGCGCCGATGAACAGCCCGACGAACAGCCACAATACCGCGTGCCAGAATAGGGTCATTTGTCCTCCAACTGCATAAACAAACTGTTTTCAAGCAACTTGGCTACTAATTTCTGCCAGCAGGATGACCGCTTATGTCCCTTGATGTCGCCAACCTCAATACTCGTTGAATTGACCAGCACCTGATAGCGGTAATTGCCAATCTCCGGCGTTCCTGTGCCATCGTTTTGAATTTTAATTATCAGCATCGGTAGCCTCCTTTTCAAGTTCCTTCATCAGCGCACGGTGCAGGGTGATGGGGCAGTTATCAGCATGGTCACAAGAGTAAGTTGCCTCGTGATAATCAAACCTATACCAACGTCCGCAGTAATCACACGATGAAGATTGCCTATCCATCCAGTTTTCTGCCAACCTCTCCGCGTCTCCTTTTTCGGCTTCCTCTTGCACGGCTTCCCGTCACGGTAGTACACGCCAACAGACGGGCTTTTGCTTGCCGGAGCGGTTGCCCGCTCCAGTTTCGCCACGCGCTTTTCCAGTTTCGTGATGCGCACCACGATTTCGTCAGAAGGGGTATTATCCGGCATGGAACGACTCGATCAAGATTTTTTCGGCTTCCGGCATGACCTCTGTTATAGTCACATCGTAATCGCCCCACGGACACCATTTGCTCGTACCGTGTTCTGCTTTCAGAATTTCAAGCGCACGTTCCGGTGTTTCGGCAATCACAACGGCGGAATCGTATTCATCCCACGACCAATCGTCATTTCTGACAATCAAAAATATTTTCATCCCCACCCTCCTAAAACGGGTATTCCTGATCCGGCGCGTCCTGCGGTTCGCTCTCTTTACTGCCACCGCCCATAAACTTGACGGTTTCAGCCGTGACATCATACGAGGCGTGCGGGTTTCCGTCACTCCCCATCCAGGTGTGAGGTTCGTTAGTTTTCGGGTCAACCGTGAGGCGCCCCTCAATGAGTACCTGCTTACCCTTCTGCAAGTAGGTATTGCACGTTTCAGCCAGTTTGCCCCACGCGGTAACCTTGAACCATACAGTTTCTTTGACCGCCTCACCCTGTTGCCCTTTGTACTGCCTGTCCGTTGCAACGTTGAAAGTTGTAACCGCGTGACCCGTAGGGGTGAACCGTTGTTCGGGGTCTTTGCCTAACCTGCCAACAATGATTATTTTTTGGTACATTATGATCTCCTGAAATTGTTGTAACGGTTTAGATACGTGCCAATCATGTCCATATAACTGATTTCGCCTACACACTTATTAGCATATTCATGAGTGGTTACAGATGCGCCCAACTGGTTAGCGCAATAGTAAACAAGACTTTTCGGCATTCTCGCCGCCAGCCAAATGTAAAACCTTGATTTCATCTCACCCATCGTTCCGTCTCCTCTTTACACTCTCGATTACCAGCCCGACCAGCAGCGCCACGATACCAGCTGCTATAACGACACATCCCACAATCCAGATCACGGCGTACACGGTGAAGTCGCTGGAGAGTTCCATCACGCGCCCCCGTAGTGTTCGATGTAC
>JAEHGL010000041.1 GCA_019248485.1 Candidatus Komeilibacteria bacterium S5_K13
GTTCGGGCAGGAAATCAGAAAGCAGGAATGGGGTTTCGTCATAGAAATAGTTGTTGATGATGGTGTTGTGAATGAGGGTAAGTTGTTTAAGGTCGTTGGTTTCAAACAGGTTGTTGTTGACCGAATAACCGATGAAGCTGAAAAGTTTTGCTATGATTGCGGCAACATAAGGGTAGGGCGAAAAGAGATTGAGCATGGCATAAGACACTACGTTTTGTGTGCCTGAAACTACCCATGGGAACTTACCATTGCGGAAGTAGTTGATATAGGTTGCCAGTTTTGAGTGATTGTCGCGGATGTCGGAGTAATCGATTCGATAAAAGGTATCAGGTATGTTGTTGAGCGTTTGAGTATTGTTGAGCGGAAATATGGCATAGTTTACATCGGGGTACTGGCTGGAAATGATATTGTCAAATGGTGTGTTTTCCGGGTCGATGATGACCATGGTTCCGCTGACGATGCTACCATGGGTGCGAAATACGCCCGATTGAATTAAGAGAGAGCCTATTGCAAGTTTGATGTTTATTACATCGCCCACAGCAAAGTTGTGAACGGCTTCGTAAATGTGACTGTAGAGGCCATGAGGAGTGCCGTACACTTGGGGTAAGTTGACTGAATCGAGCAGTACATTGTTTTTGTAGATGTTGAGAAAAATAGGCCCGCCCCACATGATTTCGTAATTGAGGATTACTTTGAGGTTGAAAGATGCGGCGTATGGGATGGTCCATGTGAAGGCTGTGAGGTTATAAAAGTGATCGGGATCGAGGCGGATGGTGTCGGGTTTAATATCAATTTCGCGAACAAAATATGAATCGTCGTTTATTACATCAAAATAGCTTTCGACCAAGTTGGTGATGGAAAGATCTGGTGAGTAGATAACTTCATCGTCGAGCCCTATATCTTTTAGCGTATATGATTTTAGAGCTTTAGACAGGTCGCCAGTATCGACGGGCATACTTACTTCGATTTGCGTTTCGTTGATGCTGGTGATGGATGCCGTACCGGAGAAATGCAGCGGCCCGAAGTGAAGCTCGAAAGCCCGACTTACGACCGGCTTCCCTTTGCGCGATGGCCGGTGTATGAAGTTGAGCTCAGTTTTGAGGGCGTCGGTGTATGGCAGGGTGAAGTTGAAAAGGAAACTTCCCGGGATTTTTTTTTCGTTTGTTAGGAAAACAGGAGAGCGAAGTACGACAGGGATATCGACCTCTGATACTTCGACCCATATATTCCCGATTTTAAGCCTGAGCATAATTACTTAGATTAAAATGATGAATCGTTTTCGATTTTCTGAACTTTATCTTCCATTTCGGTTAAATCCTGGTAGATTAGTTTAGCCTGGATATTGCCAGTACTAAGGATTTGATTTAACATATCGATGGATGATACAAGTTTATTAAAGTCGGTTTGGCTGCTACTCCCCTGCCCCTTGCCCCTCCCAGATGGAGCGGGTGAGGTTGGTGTTTGTTGGTAGATGAAACCGCCGGTGGCACGGCCTGGGATGGATGGCAGGGCTCTGGCGAGATCGACCGTTTTAAGATTGTGGCTTATGCGAGCCATTTCGAGCATATCGACGAGCTGGCGGATTGATGGGTTATCCATTGCCTCACCAGGGATAACATACTCGCGATCGGCTTCGCCGGCCAAGATGGTAGGTTGGTTAATCCAGCCCCGTTTATAGGGATCGTGTTTGGCGCGGAATTTCCTATGATCCTGCTCGCGTTCTACGTCGAAGTAACCACCCTTTTCTTTACCTGAAACCTGTGGCAGTGGTGTGCTGACAATTGTAGCAAGCTGCAAAGCGCCAGCCAGCGCAACCAAGGCGATGAGCCAGGGTTTGTCGAGAACTTTAGTGATGGCTACGGCGGTGTTTACGATGGCTGAGAAAATAGCAACATTGCGATCGCGAATAGCCTGCTTACGGGCCAGTACAGCTTTTTTGTAATCGAGGTCTTTGTCGAGAGCTTCGACCTGTTTGTTGTAGTATTCCTGATTGATAAGGCCCTTCTCCAATTGATCAGCCAATAGTTCTTTGCGGTCGTCAACTTTTCTTTCGTAATCGAGCATGGCACTATCTTCACGGTTTTTGATGATAGTGTTGGCGTCGGTCCAGGCTGCTGCCATGGCGTAGGCTGCCATACCAACGCGATCGGCAATCTCGGCAATTTTATCTTCGTATTTGTCGAGGTCGTCGAAGAGGGTTTCCCAATCTTCTGTAGTGAAGCCGAGTATGTCGGTACGGAAACGGCCACGAAGTTTGACGCCAGGATCTTTTGCTCCTGTTTCGCTTTCGCCAGTGGCTTCTTTCTTCGCCTTTTTAAGTTTGTCGAGTTCGTCGATAAGCTTTGTAATAATTTCCTGCCAGGCTTTTAGCTCTTCTTCGCTGAAAACGCTGTCGGTAAAGCTTACGCCATCCAGAGTTCCGGCTGTAGCCAACGACTGCATTTGAGCCAGCAACTCCTCGATGTGCACGATGGCGAGGTCAGATTCTTCTTTTTGCTGATCGGCCTGCAGTTTGAGTTTGGCATCGTTGAGGGTTTTAATATCCTTTAGTTCTTCGTCGGTATATTTTTTGCGAAGCATTTCCATTGCCTGCTCGTAGGTGGTTACCTGATCGAGTTCACGGATATGCTCGAGTTTGAGATTGCTCAGATTAACGTCAAAGGCATTTTGCTTGCGTTCAACTTCGTCTTTTATGGCCTCGGCATCGAGCTTATCAAGTTCAAGCTGGTGCTTTTGTTTGAGGGTTTTATAGGCATACGCCTGCTCTTCGGTTAGCTTTGTGACGTCGGTGATATTGAGCTTTTCGAGGTTTTGGGTGAATTCGAGATCGAGTTTCTGGACCGGGGAAAGATCGACGCCGGTGGCGTATAAATCTTCGAGGATCTTCTGCTTGTTTTTTTCTATTTCGATTTCCTTTTTTACGATTTCGAGCTGAAGCTTTGCGCGGTCCTCGGAATCTTTATCGAGTTGACTGAGGCGGCCCCGCATAAAACGAAGCGCTATCTTATCGAGCTCGGTTTGCAGATCGATTTCGCTTTTGATGATGCCCTTTTGGTATTTGCGATAGGCGGCTGTTTGGGCTTCGAGTTCGGCGTTTTCGGAGTAGTCGGCCGGGGTGGTTGTGGTTCCGCCTTCGGTAGGTTCGATGGCAGTGCCGTTAATTATTTGTTTAACCAGGCCTTTGTTGATATCTATTTCGACACCACGAAGTTCGGATACTATCTTGTTATACTTCTCCTTTAGTTCATTGATTTTTTTATCAATATCGACAAAGATTGTTTTGCGCATCGAATCTTTTAATGCAGGTTTGGCATCGGAGGCGTTGAGTTCATCTTCCAACTGCTGACGCTGCAGAAGAAGTTCGCTGAGTTCTTTGCCTGTTTTGTATTCCTGTGTGTAGAGCGATGCGTATTCGTCTTTGAGTGCCTGCGCACGTATTTGCTGCTTAAATGATACCAGGTACTTATCGATTGATTCTTTGTTGTGATTGATGAGTTTTCCTTCCTCGTCGAGCCATCCATGGTATTCGGTTACTACACCCTTTAACTCCTGAATGGCTGCTTTGCGATATGACAGGACCAGATTTTCGTTTTCGATTGCTCTAACCAGCAGTTGAATTTTACCAGCTTTTTCGCCATACTGATCGGCTACCTGATCCTCAACTTTTTTGGCAGATGATTCGAGTTCGATGGTTTTTTTTTTGAGTGACAGATATGCAAACATGGCAACGAGTAATCCGGTAAGCGCACTGGCCACTATACCCCATGGTGTTGTTTTTAGTGCAAGGCTGAGTAATTTAGTAGCTGCTGCTGCCCTGACTGTATTTAATGTTAGTCTGTTGTAAGCTACCGAGAGCGCCAATACTACTACCCTGGATATACCTGTGTATATGATGCTTGCTTTTTGCAGCGATGTGATGATGAACAATGCTGTGCGATATGTAAGTATTGCCGCAACGAGAGCTATGATTGCGGCTGCGTGCTTCATAAGAAATTGAATAACGGTGCTGGTTCCGTAAATGAATTTTTCGTATATACCAAGTGTTTCGATGTAAACAGGCATAAGCTTTTCGCCCAGCTCGACGCGAAGGGCCTTGATGGCTTTCTGTTTTTTTTCGAGAATGGCCTGGGCGTTGTTGTTTTTGACGTTGAATTCCTGAACGATGCTGGTATTTTCGGCAAAAGCTTTGTTGGATAACTCCATTTGCTTTCTGATTTCATCGACATGGTTTACCATGGTGCCCATAACCTGTGTCATGCGCTGACCCTCGAGGTCGGTTTCGCCCAAGAGATTGACCAGTTCGACAAAAGAGGCATTGGCTTCGCCCCCGCCTTTTAGGGTTTCAAATAGGCGGAGCATGGTTTCGTTGGCATCGTCGGTGAAAGCTTTGGTGTAATCTTCTATTGACATGCCCATAACCTTTGCCATGCTTTCAGATTCGGTGGCCATTTTACTCATGAGCTTGCTGTAAGCTGTGGAAGATACTTCAGCTTTTTGCCCGAAACGATCGAGTGCGGCAGCAAGGCCGAGGATGTTTTGCATGGAAACGCCTGCAAGCGGAGCGATACCGGCGGTACGTTCGAGGAAGTTGATGAGAAAGCCTTCCTGCTTTCTGATTTCCTGCCCGAACAATTACTATCCGATTTCTTCCGCGATCTTTGTTCAGCCCTCGGCATCACTTTCAAAGTAAATTCACTCACTCGCACTATCACACTGGCCTATTACGACGATATCATCGCCGATCCTACATCCGTTGAGTTTTCCGATAACATATCAGTCGCTCCCACACTCACACCCGAATCGTTCAACGGCTATAAAATCGAATACAAAGCTCCATCATGCCAATACATCAACGATTATGTTAAATCACTCGAAGGGTTAACCATAAAGGGTACAGTCAACATTTTTAACCAACTCCCGCCGGGGGCTGCCATCAACGATTGCTATTATGTTACATCCCGAAAAGCTTGGTATATCTGGAATTACGATACAGAGCTCACAGTCCTCAACTGGATTCATCACTCATTCGATCATCCCCTGATTCAGGAAACCATTGACGAAAATTCAGAAGATCAGCAATTCTCTATGGAAATGCCGCTCAACACGATACTCATGGACTATCATCACCCCGTCGATGGCGCGGGCGACAAAACTATCAATTCCGGCTTACGTGGGTGGATCACACCTGCATGGTTCACACCCTGTAACTTTCGCCTCTTACCCGAATCCAGCAGGTCCGACGATAGCCTCGCCCTGCTATTCTATCGCGGCATGGTCAACGACAGCAATGACGAAACCTACCCACTCGGTTCAAATACAGTTTACGACTACGACGGCAATGTAATAGCCAATCAGGCCCTAACAATCAATGGCGCGCATGGAATTTACGAAACCAGGCTCCGGCGCTTCATCGAATTCATGTTGCAAAGCCCTGGCGATTATACCTTCAAAAAGCAGCTCACACCCATCGAAATCGCAAACCTCGATTTTTTCCGCTGGCACAAGATCCAGGGCGTCGATTACTTGCTCAAAGAAGTGCGCTTTAATATCCGCTTTGATCACATTACCACAGCCGAAATAACCGCCATCAGAAGAAACATGGAACCAACCATCTAAAAACCCATCCCCATTTGGGGAGTGGCAGGGGTGGGGCCTGTCCTTTCATTTCCCCATCCCCCCATATACTTTTGAATCTTGAATTTTGAATCTCAGCCCATGACCCTCTCCCTCATATCCCAGCCTCCCGAACTCGGTATCAGCCATAACCCATCTTTCTGGCGCCTCCAAAGCGACGAAGCAGGCTCCGACAACCTGCGTGTCGATGCCAAAGTAATCCTCGATGGCACAACCATTGGTACCGATAGCATACCGGTTGATAGTGGCTACATTTCCACATTCGAGCTCAGCGAATACTTCAAAACTCTCTTCACCCCGGCATTCACTTTCCCTGACGTTGCAATGCCACCCATTCCGCACCAGGTAGCCACAGGTAACTACAAGCATGTTGATCTTATCTTTGAAGAATTTTGCGGATCTCCGCCCATCGAAACCAATCAGCTCGACATTCAGGAGTACAGCGTAATTTATGGGCGCATACCGGCCTATCTGCACACATGGTTCTATCGATCATACAATAGTTTTCTCGATTATCTTATCGCTACAAAAAACTTCCTCACCTTCTGGCCTTCCACCCATTACATCGTAAAGGCACAAACTGAAAAACTGTTTTTCTGCAATACCTGGTACAATGCCGGCGACACCCTTAAAGTTTACATCACCTTGCATTTCGTCAGTGGCAACCGGGTAACACGCGAATTAATCGGAGACCCGACAGCGGCCATGTCACGTCCTTACCAGGTATGGGAATTTCATGTAGGGTATAATGCGCTTCGCCTCACGGCATTCATGAAATCAAATTATCCGGACGAAGAAATCGAAAGCTACGACATCGAAATCGGAACTGCCAGCAATGCCATAAAAAGTGCATCACATTCATACATACTCGATAAT
>JAEHGL010000042.1 GCA_019248485.1 Candidatus Komeilibacteria bacterium S5_K13
CAATAAAAAGCGAAATTGGAAAAGAAATTGTCGTCTCTGGTTGGATTCATCGACTTAGAAAAATGGGCAAACTTGTTTTCTTTGATCTTCGCGATTCAACAGGAATATTACAAGTAGTTTGCGTACCTAGTGAAATGAGTGACGGAGAAATTTTAAAGGATCTAGGATGCGAAACAGTTGTTGAAATCAAAGGGATTGTGCAAAGTAGAGGTGAAAAACAAATAAACTCTGAAATGTTAACAGGTCAGATAGAATTACTTGCGAAAGATTTAAAAATATTAAGTAAATCAGAAGTTCCACCATTTGAAATAGAGAACGAGGATAGACAAGCAAATGAAGAGCTTCGTCTCAAGTATCGTTATTTAGACCTTCGACACGAGAGAATGACTAGAAATATCAAGGCAAGGCACAGTGTGATTCACTTCTTTAGAAATTTTTTGACAGATTATGGTTTTACAGAAGTTCAGACCCCGATTCTTACAAAATCTACTCCAGAGGGGGCAAGAGACTATGTTGTGCCATCTCGAATGCATAAGGGAAAATTTTTTGCACTTCCTCAAGCACCTCAGCAATATAAACAATTGCTTATGATTGCAGGGCTAGAGCGTTATTTTCAAGTAGCGCCATGTTTTCGTGACGAGGATGCGAGAGCTGATAGATCACCAGGAGAGTTTTATCAACTTGATATGGAAATGTCTTTTGTAAATCAAGAAGACGTTTTAAGTATGGTAGAGAAAATGATGAGCGATATGGTAGAAAAATTATTTCCAGAGAAACATTTTACATTTTCCTCGTGGCCAAGACTTGATTATGGTGAGGTAATGGAAAAATACAAAACAGATAAACCAGATATTCGAAAAGACAAGAACGATGAAAACGAATTAGGATTTGCATGGGTAATAAATTTTCCATTATTCAATAAACAATCAGAAGAAGATTTTTTTCATGGATCAGGAAAGGGGAAATGGGCACCATGCCATAATATGTTTACAGCACCTCATGAAGAAGATATAAAATTTTTAGATACAGATCCTGGGAAAGCAAGATCATATCAGCACGACTTAGTTCTAAATGGATATGAGGTGGGAGGAGGAGCAATAAGAATCCATGATATGGCTTTACAGGAAAAAATTTGGGATCTTATTGGATTTTCAGATTCTCAAAAAGATGAGTTTAAGCATTATTTTGAAGCATTCAAATATGGTGTTCCGCCACACGGTGGAATTGCGCCTGGAATAGATAGATTGCTCATGGTTCTCTTAAATGAAAAAAATCTAAAAGAAGTTACAGCATTTCCACTTACCTCAGATGGCCGTGATCCAATGATGGAAAGTCCTTCAGAGATTACAAAGAATCAGTTAGATGACCTAGGGCTTGAAGTAAAAACTGGTAAAAAGAGGAGATTGTTTTTTAAGAAATAAAATAAATAAAAAAATGAATTTTAAAAAAGTAATACAGATTTCTATATTTATAATGATTGTTGGTATTTTTGGTATTTTTGACTTACAAAAAACAAAAGCCGCTGAATGCGGAGGGGATGTTGTTTGTGCCTGTGGGGATACTGTTATCGCAAGCACCACTTTAATGACTGACTTGGATTGCTCTAGTGGTGGTAATGGTTTAATTGTTGGTGCTAATGGAATTACTATTGATGGAAATAATAATACAATTTCTGGAAGTTCAAACCCAGAAGATCCAAGATATGGAATATATAATTTTGATTATAGTGGAGTTACTGTAGAAAATTTAGAAATTTCAAGGTTTGATTATGGTCTTTATTTTTATAACGCAATTTCTAGCATAATAATGAATAATATTTTTTCTTTTAATAACAGTACGGGGGCAAGATTTTTTTATTCATCTTCTAGCAGTATAATGAATAATACATTAAGTTTTAATGATACAGGAATTCTTCTTTCTTATTCTCCTTCTAGTATTATAATAAATAACGTTGCTGATTCTAATTCTTCAGTGGGGTTCTCTATAGGTTATTCTGATTTCATTATTTTAACAAATAACATCTCTAATTCTAATTCCTCTGGAATCTACATTGATTCGTCTAATGTTGGCGTTTTAGCAAGTAACACGACTAATTACAATAATAGTTATGGAATTTCTGTTTATAACTCTTCTTCTAGCACGATAATAAGTAATATTAGTGATTCTAATCAAATTGGAATTAATTTTAATAGCGTGATTTATAGTACCATAATAAATAATTCTGTTAATTTAAATTATTATGGAATTCTTATTAGTAATTCCAATTCTAAATTTAATACAATAGAAAATAATAATATTACAAATAATATAGAGGGACTTAATTTTAACTTGGCTAGTTTAAATAATATAATAAATAATTATATATTTAATAATGCCATTTCCTCGTATGAAAATGCTAGCAATAGTTACTTTGATAATAGCTTTTTCCATAATTTGAATAACAAAATGTTGACTTTTATAGAAATGAATAGAAAGATAAATATCAATGATATTGTTACTTCTACTATATCGATATTTGATGTAAATGGCGTTGAATGTCCAGATTGTATATATTCAATATCTCTAAGTCCATCAGAATCAATAACAACAAATAAAATTAAAAATAATGCTACGAGCACTTTTATTGCTAGAAGATCTGGAATATATTCTTTAACTTACACGATAGCAGATCTTAATGATAATATTACAAAAAGAAATTTTTCTTTTTTTGTTGATGCTAACGCAACTACAACAACAAGATATTATTTAAGGGGAGTACAAGCAACCCATGGTCAACCAATTGGAAATGGGGATCTAAATGATGCTCAATCAATGCTTTTAACCCCACCAATAAGCAAAGAAACCTGGTATTGTTCTTTTTGGGTACAAAATTCTGTAGATAAAATTCCAGACTACCCACTCTCGTCTATTTCTGATATTGATATAAATACCTGGTATAAAATTGATGGCGAGGGTTACATGGGAATACAAAAAATTGTTTCTTATGATGGGTTTAATATTGATCTTAGCAGTAATATTTCTACAACTTCGGAGTATGCATGGATTGATTATAATTTCAATGATTTAGATTGGAGCATAAACTATGCAAAAAATTGGTATTTATTGACTACTAAAATTAGTACTGTAAGTCCCATGAATCCTGGATATCCAGCCCAACACACCACACCCTCTCAGCCTTCCTACGTTGACTTCACATACCAATACACTACCACTCCAGCTATTAAGTCCATTTCAAATGAAAATATAATAGTTTTGTCTGCAACTGCACCAGTAGATGCAACAAGTAGTGCATCTATTGTCCTAGATAATCCAAATACATCTGCAACAAGCACTACACTAGTATTAACTGACTTTAAACGTCCATTTTTAGGTGCTACAAGCATAATTGATTCTACTTCTACCACAACACTAACAACTACTATTGGTGCAAGCAGTTCTTCTACATTAGATGCTGTAGCAATGGATATAGTTCCTTCATATGGATCAGTAAGTATAAGTATTGATACTTGGAATACAACAGGCACTTATTACAAGAAATGGAGTGAAGAAGGATCAGGTCATGATATATCAACACAACACACCATTAGTGATTTAAGACCAAATACTGATTATATTGTTAAAGTGGGTGGGGTAATCTTGGATGAATACACATCTAATTCATCTGGCGAGATTATTTTTACATATGAAGATGGCTATTCAACAAAAGAATTTGAAGTAATAGATAATGCATCACCTGTCATAACGATTCTAGGATCTAATCCAGTATCAATATATGTTGGAGATAACTATACTGATAGCGGTGCTATAGCACTAGATAATGTAGATGGAGATATAACAAATAGTATAGTAGTGACAAATACAGTAAATACATCTGTTGTAGGATCATATACTGTTACATACAACGTATCAGATACTGCTAGTAATCCAGCAACACAAGTTGTAAGAGTTGTAAATGTATTAAATCGTCCTGGTGGAGGAATACCATTATATATGCTAAACATAATGAATCAACAAAATCAAGATAATCAAGTAGTAGATAATAACAACAATAATAATAACAATCAAACAACTATAAAAGATAATCAGATATTTAAATATTCTAATGACAACAAAGTATACTTACTTGATAATGGTGTAAAACGTTGGATAAAGGATGAAGAATCATTTAATCTTCTTGGATACAAATGGTCTGATATCAAAATAATAAGTGATAATACCATTGTATATCCAAATGGTATTGATTTAGAAGTAATAAAACCAGTATTTGCATTTACAAAAATATTAAAGTTAAGATCATTTGGCAGTGATGTAATACAGCTTCAAACAATACTAAAGAGATTAGGATACTTTACTTATCCAAGGATTACAAATTATTATGGAAGTTATACATCAGATGCGGTTGGTAGATTTCAAAAAGCTAATAAGCTCAAAGCAACGGGGGCAGTTGATAAGGCTACGATGAACAAGTTAAATAGTTTATTGGTGTATTAGTATAATTGGTATTTGCATATTTACAGGCATTGCTCGTATTAATTAGTATTATTAGTATGATTCGTATATTAGTATAAAAATTAGTAGGAAGGCTGAGAGGGTGTGGTGTGTTGGGCTGGATATCCAGGATTCATGGGACTTACAGTACTAATTTTAGTAGTCAATAAATACCAATTT
>JAEHGL010000043.1 GCA_019248485.1 Candidatus Komeilibacteria bacterium S5_K13
TTAGAATACGATCCAAGTTCTACTGGTGCAAAAGCATATGAAAGATTGGCAAGAGAAATATAGATGCTTACCTAGAAACAATCAAACTATTTTCTAGTGAAGTACTGCTCCAAATTCAAAAAATGCTAAGGATACAAACAGATACTTAATAACGCAACAATATTTAAAAAGACCGAGAGAATTCTTGGTCTTTTTTATTTACCAAGACTCAACCCGGGGTTGGCATACTAACCCCGGGTTGATACTTATTTGACAAAAAAATCTCAAAGTATTAGGGTTTAATCAGAATAAAAATATATCCTTAGGAGGATAAAATGACTAGACACTATATTTTTGACCCTGGACTTGGACATCTTGACTTGTCACACTTCAAAGGGCTCTACATGTGGCTTATATTTAGCATATTAGCGTTAATCATTGCTCTACTTATCATTAATTATATTAAATCGTGTAAGAAAAGAAATATCATCATACTCATTGACACTAATGGGGAATGGCCTCATTTTGAAGATCATATAGAACTAGCATCATACTACAATCTAGATATTAAATTTCAAAAATTCTATTGCATTTTATGTGCATATGAATACCTGAAAAAAAATCATAAGAAAGTACTGCTAGTTTGGGTCAGACCATATGGAACAATATGCTCACATTCTACACACACAAAAGAAGATATCGAAAAATATACACAACTAGAGGGTGTAAATAATTTTTATGAAATGTTAATTAAATCGGGTGGTATAAATCAAATTCCAGGCATTATAATGCATTCAAACAATGTAAATCGATTAAAACCCACCTCAAAAAGACCAAATGATCTTTTTTTGGGGTCTGATGGACTACTACCATCAAAATTTTATGAGTTAATAAAAGAACTCACCTCTTAGAATGCTTAACAGAATATTCAAAAAGACCGAGAAAATTCTTGGTCTTTTTTGTTTAAGCGGGTCCCGGACATAGCAAGTCCAGAACTCTATGTTAATCTTCTAAAATCTTATCTAATATACTTCTTAAGTCCTCTTTTGAATAATACTCTATTGATATATTTCCTTTTCCATTTTTGTCATTAACCTTTACTTTTGTATTTAGATGTTTTTGTAACCTATCCTCAAGAGATAAAATATTTGGATCTTTTTGTAGAGTTCTTGTATGAGAGTGGACTACAATTTTCTTAGCCTCGTCACTTGTATCAGCGACTGACAAATCAAAATCTAATATTTTCTTAAGTAGCTTTCTTTGCTTTTCTAAGTCTGTAATTGATAAAAGTAGTTTTGCGTGACCAAAAGTAATTCTTTCATCCTTTAATCTGTCTTTGATGTCATCTGGTAATTTATTGAGTCTCAAAATATTTGCAATAGATGACCTAGACTTTCCAACTTTTTTTGCAACATCTTCTTGAGAGAGATTAAACTCGTTTATAAGTCTCTCATAGCTCTCTGCTTCTTCAATAAAACTAAGATTTGCTCTTTGAATATTTTCTATTATTGCTATTTCAAGTTTTCTAACATTATCCATTTCTCTTACAATTGCTGGAACTCTAAACATATTAAGTATTTTTGCAGCCTTAAGTCTTCTTTCTCCTGCAATAAGCTGATACATTTGTTTTCCATCCAAATTTACTTCAAGTTTTGTAATAATAAGTGGCTGTATAATTCCGTGTTCTTTTATAGAATTAACAAGTTCTTCTAATTTGCTTTCGTCAAAATTTGTTCTTGGTTGATATGGATTTGCACTAATAGAGTTTATATCAATATCCTGAACACTTTCTCTAGAACTGACTTGAGATACATTAAAACTAGGACGAATATTTGCACTTTCGTCTTCATAATTTACTTTTGTAAGTTCTTTTTTTGGAATAAGAGAACTAAGCCCTCTTCCTAATCCGTATTTATTCATGTGTATTAGCTTTCAGCTATTAGTTATAAGAATCTAGTATTTCTCTTGCCAATCTTTCATATGCTTTTGCACCAGTAGAACTTGGATCGTATTCTAAAATTGTTTTGCCATGTGATGGAGCCTCGGCAAGCCTTACTGTTCGAGGTATTACTGTTCTAAAAATTCTATTTGGAAAATATCTATAAAGCTCGTTGAAAACTTCTTCACTAAGTCTATTTCTCTTATCATACATTGTAAGAACTGCTCCTAAAATATTGAGCTTTGAATTAAGATTATCTTGAATAAGTCCTATTGTGCTTACAAGTTGTCCTAGCCCCTCTAAGGCATAATACTCCGATTGCACTGGAATCAAAATATCATCTGATGCAGTAAGAGCATTTATTGTAAGAAGCCCGAGTGATGGTGGGCAATCTATAAGAATAAAGTCATAGTAATCTTGAATGGCTTTAAGATTATTAAGTAATTGAAACTCTCTTTCATCAACAGAAACCAAATCAACACTTGCTCCAGCAAGATCTGGAGTAGCGGGTGCAAGATGCAAATTTTCTAATGATGTTGAAACTATTACATGCTTTATTGTAATTGGTCCTGGAATAAGAACCTCATACATTCCTGAGTCTAAATCTCTGTAATTTACACCAAGTCCAGAAGATGCATTTCCTTGGGAATCAAAATCTACAACCAAAACCTTCTTACCAAAATACGTAAGATATGCTGCTAAGTTTATCGTTGTAGTTGTTTTTCCAACTCCACCTTTTTGATTTACTATTGATATTACTTTTGCCATAAATAAAATATTATGTATATATTATATCAGAAATTGTAATAAAAGAGAAAACGTTCTTGACTAAAATGCTTATTTTTCTTACAATAAAGAACATTCAGATCGGTTAATAATCGTAAATAGATCATCTTTTGCCGAAGTGGTGCCCGTCTCGCGTTGGCAAGCCTAGCGAGCCGAGGCGGAGAATGGTAGATCTATACAATTTTGTATACAAATAAAAATGGTATTTGCATCATAATTATGTATCAATAAGCCGAAGTGGTGGAATGGTAGACACGCACGACTCAAAATCGTGTCCTGTTTCAGGGTGAGGGTTCAAGTCCCTCCTTCGGTACCAATGGTTGCAATTTCTTCAAGATTATTGTATCCTTAATGACAACGATGCGGGGTAGAGCAGTTTGGCAGCTCGCCAGGCCCATAACCTGGAGGTCGTGGGTTCAAATCCCACCCCCGCCACCACTCGACTTATCTTTCAAGTACCTAGAGACTCGCTCACCATTCACTATGCTACGGCGGATAGGCGGTTTCCGCCAAAGGCGGATCAGCCTATGGCTGAGGTTAGTGAATAATTTAATCATCTACTTCTCTAAATAATTATAAATACACATTATTTCAAAATTCAAAATTAGAAATTCAAAATTCACCTAAGGCAGGGTAGCTCAGTTGGTTAGAGCGTGGGACTCATAAGCCCGAGGTCGTGAGTTCAATTCTCACCCCTGCTACCATTCAAGTCACATGACTTGTTTTTTTATTATCAAAAAGTGTTATAATAAAATTATGTTTTTAACAGCACATTCATTAATAGCGCTATCAAGTACAAAATTTATAAATGACCCGATATCTTTATTTTTTGTTAATTTTTTTCTACACTATGTGTTTGATGCGATTCCTCATGGAGAAGAAAGTGGCATAACCGGCGGATTCAAAGACATTAATAAGGATGTGGCATTATTTGTAATTATAGAGAGTTTATTTATAACTATAATACTTTGCCTTTTTGCACCTTATTCTAATTACCAAATGACTAATATAATTTTTGCTATCTCTGGAGCTTGCCTTCCTGACTTTTTATGGGGATTATACAGAGTCACACATTGGAAAATATTTGCTTGGGCTGACAAATTAAATAACTTGGCTCACAAAATTATAAAAATAAAACAAAATTCTATTCTTTTTTATTCTACTCAACTCATTCCAATTATTATTTTTATAATAACTTTTTATTTTTTATAGCAAAAAAAGAACCTTAACTTAATAAGGTCTTTTTATTTATAGTTTTTATTCTTCCTTGAATATTGCCTCAACTGGGCAATTGTCTATTATATCATCAATATCACAAGCAACGCTATCTCCATCCTTTATTACAGATGCCTTATTTCCGGTCATTTCAAACATTTCTGGACACATCGACACGCATGTCCCACAGCCTATACATTTGTCTGGGTCTATTTTTGCCTTAATCATAATAGTTTTGTGTAGTAATTAATTTAGACGTATATTCATTGTATAACAAAACAATTTTTATTTCAAGAAAACCCACCTATGCAAAAGATGAGATACATAGGTAACACCTCTAAATTGCCTAAACTATGGGTTTTAGGTAATATCAGGGGTTAATTATTAATACCTGTATTTCATATGT
>JAEHGL010000044.1 GCA_019248485.1 Candidatus Komeilibacteria bacterium S5_K13
TTATAAAACAATAAGAGATAGAGCAAATATAATATTTGTTTTATCTGAGGCAAGTGAAAAAATGTTTTATCCAAGAGTAGATAAGGTATATCACATTACCCTTGGTAGTGGATGCATAATCTTAAAACTATCTTTCACATTTTTGAGAATTGGTGTATCTACAATATATAAATTTTTTACCTTTTCATATTCTTCTGGATCTGTAAATCTTTCTTTTTGAATTCGTGTAACATACATAATATCTAATTTATCAATTACATCTTCTATTTTATCGTGTTCGGAAAAATTAACATTTTTTGACTTTAAATCGTTTTTTATATGCTCTGGCATTTTCAAATGCCCTGGAGAAATAAAATATAAGTTTGGCGAAAAATCAGAAAGCGCCTGGGAAAGTGAGTGCACGGTTCGGCCAAATTTCAAATTTTCAACCATTGCAATGTTAAGGTTGTCTAACCTTCCTTGTGTTTTCATTATTGAATACATATCTAGTAGTGCTTGTGTAGGGTGTTGATTTGCACCGTCTCCTGCGTTTATAACTGGAATATTTAGAATCTCTGACGCATAGCGACAAGAGCCCTCAATAGGAGATCTCATTATCACAAGATCCACATACTGACTTATAGTCATCAATGTATCGTGCAGTGATTCACCTTTTTTCAAAGATGTCTGTTCTGCATCTTTTAGTGATAGCGCTGTGCCTCCAAGTTTTTTCATAGCTGTTTCAAAAGAAAATTTTGTTCTTGTAGATGGCTCAAAAAATAAAAGCGCCGCAAGCTGACCGTTTAAATCTGGACTAAGCTTACCGGTTTCTATTTTCTCTGCTACATCTACAAAATGCAAGATATCTTCTTTTGAAATATCTTGCATTGAAATAAGATGTTTCATTTGTTTATTGTTCCACATTATGCGGAAAATTAATTATTATATATAAAAAAATAACCCTCTTATAGAGGGTAAATAAATAAAGACAATGTACCTACAGGAATTTGATTGATTTTATGTCTATTTATATTCATATTAAAAATAATTATAGCATATTATATTACTCAACAAAAGAAAGTTATCCACAACAAAAAACAACCCCTATGCAGAGATTGTTTTGTATTGAAATTCATCTACATTACTAGCTCAATTTATCCTTAAACAATTTCTCTACCATAACTGGATTTGCCCGCCCACGAGTTTCTTTCATAACAACGCCCACAAAATATTTCATTAAATTTTCTTTTCCATCCCTATATTGAATAACTTGATCTGGATTATCATTTATTATTTTATCCACCAAAACTTCTAAAACATTTTCATCGTTTTCTTGCAATAAATCATTTTCCTTGGCAAATTGCATTGGATCAATACCAGTTTCAAACATACTCTTAAGAATCAATTGACCTGTCGAACTATTTATTTTATTCTCATACAACATTGCAAGTAATTGCCCCATATTTTCTGGCGTGATTTTTATATCTTCAAAATCAATTCCTGATTTATTAATAAGTTTAAAAATTTCAGAAGAAATCCAACCAGCTATTATTTTTACACATTCTTTTTTAATAATTTTCCAATCTCTTTTATCTCCTAGTTCCAAAATCCATTCTCTAAATTCTGATACCGTATGTTCAAAATAATCAGCGACACTTTTTGAAACTATCAAAACTTCTGCAGACTGAACGTCTAATTCATATTGATTTATAAATCTTTCAAATTTTTCCATAGGGAGCTCTATCATTTCTAATTTTATTTTTTCAATTTCTTCATCACTTATTATAAGGGGTTCTAGATCTGGTTCTTTGAAATACCTATAATCATTTGCATCCTCCTTGGATCGTTGCAATACTGTGATTTGTTTATTTTCATCCCAGCCTCTTGTTGTTTGTTCAGTTGGTATTTTGTCTTCATTCCAAAAAGCAGATTGTCTTTCTATTTCGTATTTTATAGCACTTTCAACTGACCTAAAAGAATTAAGATTTTTGATTTCTGTTTTTGGATAAAGATTATTATCTCCTACTGGGCGAAGTGAAACATTTACATCACATCTCAAATTACCTTTCTCCATATCAGCATCTGAAACGCCTAAATATTTACAAATTTGCCTAAGATTTTGCAAAAATATTTTTGCCTGTTTGGGACTTTTAATGTCTGGACGCGTCACAATTTCAGCAAGTGGAGTTCCAGCGCGATTAAAGTCTATCAATGAGTAATTTCCTCTGTGCATATTTTTTGCAGAATCGTTTTCAATATGCATTTTTTCTATTTCAACTCTTACTAATTTATCATTATCTTTTATGATAAGAAATCCATCTCGTGACAATGGCTCGTCAAATTGAGTGATCTGATAACCCTGAGGAAGATCTGGATAAAAATAATTCTTTCTCTCAAAAATACTTTTTTGATTTATTTTGAGATTTAGTGCTAATGCGAGCTTAATACCAAGTTCTAAAACGCCCTCATTTAAAACCGGGAGAGTTCCTGGATGCCCTAAACACACTGGACAAACAACGCTGTTTGGCTTTCTATCATCAGCAATATTTGAACAACCACAAAACATTTTTGATTTTGTTTTTAACTGAACATGTATTTCTAATCCTATTATTGGTTCTAGTTTTGTATTCATAATATTTTTAAAATTATATTATCAAAATTGTATTCATTAGTATATTAGTGTCAAATTCGTATAATTAGCATTCATTAGTCCGCCTCGGCTTCGCCTTTGGCGAGACGGGTATATTGGCATCGCCTACTACATTTTATCCACCGTCTCAATTCCAAGAAGAGCTAATCCATTTTTTATTACTTGCGAAACGCAAAAAACGAGCAATACTTTATTTTTCATTTCTTTTTCAGTTCCTGATAAAACCCTACAATTATTATAAAATTCATTGAAGACCTTTGCCAAATCTATTAAATAATTTGCTAAATAACTTGGTTTATAAGTCTCTGCTGATTTTATTATCATTTCTTGAAATAGACTAAGTTGTTTGATTAGAGCTATTTCCTCTTTTGATTTATACTCAAAACCTACGTTAATCTCTGGACTTAATTTTTGTTCTTTTTTTGCTTTTTCTAAAATACTACAGCATCTAACATACGTGTATTGCAAATAAACAGAGCTATCGCCATCAAAAGACAACATTTTCGACCAATCAAATATTACATTTCTTATTCTATCAGTGGATAAATCATTAAATATTACAGCACCTATTCCTATTTTTTTTGCCGTATCATCAATATTTTTTATTTGAGATTTCTTTTCTTCTAATATTTTTTTGGATAATTTTATTGATTCATCAAGAACTTCTTCAAGCGCAATAGTTTTGCCCTCACGCGTAGACATTTTTCCATCTTTAAATGCAAACATTCCAAAATCAACATGAACAAATCTATTTTTATTCATACCCATAAGATCAAGCACCTTAAACAACTGCTCAAAATGAAGCTTTTGATCTATTCCAACAACATACAATAACTTTTCTGGCTTATATTGATCAAATCTATAAAGAGCTGCCGCAAGATCTCTTAAATGATAACTACTTGTTCCATTTGATTTGATGGCAAAAAAAGGCGGCATACCATAATCATCAAGATCTACAATAAGTGCACCTTCTGACATTTTTGTTTCTGTTTTTTTCTTAAGAACTTCTAATGCCTTTTCAAGTTTTGAAACATAAAAAGCTTCTCCATTATAAGAATCAAATCTAATCTTTAATATTTTATAAATTTTATCAAATTCTTCTAAACTCAATCTTCTAAATTCTTTCCACATTTCTAAATTTTTTTTATCATTATTCTCTAGTTTCTGGAACTCCTCTCTTGCCAAATCATCTAATTTTGGATTATCTTTTACTTCTTGATGAAATTTTACATACAAAAATAATAAATGTTTTATTGGATTTTTTCTAAGATCTTTTAAATTGCCCCAATTTTTATATGCATAAATAAGTTTTCCAAACTGAGTTCCCCAGTCACCCAAATGATTTATAGATATTGTTTTATATCCTAGAGCTTTATAAATTTTGTAAAGTGAGCCTCCAATTACAGTACTTCTAAGGTGTCCTATTCCAAGTGGCTTTGCAATATTGGGACTAGAAATATCCATAACAATTGTTTTATTTTTTCCAATGTTTTGTTTACCATATGAACCCTTTTCTGCATAAATTTTTTGCAACAAATTTTTGGCTAATTTTTCATAATTAACAAAAAAATTTATGTAAGGACCTGCAATATTTATACTCTTTATGAAGCTTGGTTTTTTTATCACGCACGCTAATTCTTTTGCTATTTCAGGTCCAGATTTTTT
>JAEHGL010000045.1 GCA_019248485.1 Candidatus Komeilibacteria bacterium S5_K13
AACATATGAAATACAGGTATTAATAATTAACCCCTGATATTACCTAAAACCCATAGTTTAGGCAATTTAGAGGTGTTACCTATGTATCTCATCTTTTGCATTGTTTGTTATTAATATTGACAAAAAAGCATTTTGCGGGTAGTGTGTTTTTAGAATAACGAATTTTTTATAAAGGGGGATGTTGTGAAAAAGAGCTTATTTTGTAGATTTTGGATTAGATTTTTGCATTATTTTGCTAGAAATGTATATCCAAATAAGTTGAGAATATTTTTACATAGAGCAAGGGGTGTAAAAATAGAAAAAGATTGTTTTATTGGATTTGGAGTGCATATAGATGATTATTGCCCAGAGGCAATCTTAATAGAAAGGGGTGGTGATATTGGGGCGTATTCAATACTTTTGGCACATCAACCAGATTTTGATAATTTTTTAATGACTAAAAATAGAGATAGGAAAATGATAGTTAAACCAATTACAATAAAAAGAGAGTCTTTTCTTGGAACTAGGGTGATTGTTTTGCCAGGGGTAATAATAGGTGAAAAATCAATTATAGGAGCAGGGTCTGTTGTAAAAAGTAGTATAGCAGATCGTGTTGTGGCTTGTGGCTGCCCAGCAATAGTTAAAAGGAGTATTGTATGATCAGATTTATGGGATTTGATAGCAGAGGATTTATTACGTTTTTGGTGATTTTTGATGCTATGATGAATTGTTGTAAGTTTAGAGTTGTAGAATCAGCATTTTCTAATATTAGAAACAAAAGGTTTCGCCCTTGCAATAGGCAATTTAGAGGCGCTAGACGTTTCTCAAATAAACGAGATCATAAAAGAAAGATGTGTTAATGTAATTTTTTAAAAAATGACGTAGTCGGGTTGTATAACTCGACTTTTTGTTTACTCAAAAATCTGATAAAATGGATATGATGATAATTAAGTAATATCAATGAAAAAATAATGAAAATAATTAAAAAAGAAGAATCTCTTTACGTTTCCAAGCCAGAAGGAACAAATGTCAATTATTATCTTCGAGAAGAATATGAATTTCATTATAATGAACAAGTTTCTGGATCTAAACAAAAATGGCATCACCATGACAAACTTTTGGAAACAATTTTTATTATTGAGGGCGAACTTACTGTAGAGTGGAAAGAAAATGAGGATATTCAAAAACAAATTGTTAGAGCTGGTGATTTTATAGAAGTAGAAAATACATCACACACATTTACAAATCACACAGATAAAAGTGTTAAATTTATTGTAATTAAGCAGGTATTACAAGGAATAGATAAGCGAGAAATATTAAAAAATGATAAAATATTAGATTAATAATTAAAATATATTATATGAAAAATAATAAAATTAACAAAATACTTGAAATTTCTTTATTTGGAATTTTGTTTCTATTCTCTTTCAATTTAGCGAGTGCAAAAGATTTGAGTGGAAGATTTTGGCTTGATGTAGAAAATAGAGGGATGATTTGGTATATAAACCCAGATGATGGAATAAAATATGAAATCAAAATCTCTAATGCCTTTGAAACTTTTGGTTCTATTGCTAAAAAAGTTGATGATAAGGACTTGACTAGTAGCAAAATTACAAATTCATTGAAGGGAAGAATTATTTATACAAACCAAAGCAAGAAATATATTTATATTAACCTAGTTGGCAAAAGATATGAGCTTAATCAAAATAATCTGCTTGCAATTTTAAAGCAGATTTCTATTGGAATAAAAAGCAATGATTTAAATGCATCTACTCCCGTAAAGGCTAGCGCTACAATAAATCTTAGAGTAGATACATCACAAGATACTTATTTAGACAAGATTACAAGTATTTGGAATTTGTTAAAACAAAAATATGCGGGATCTGTTGATCTTGAAAAAGCATCTCAGGGAGCAATAGATGGAATGCTTAAGTCGTTGGGTGATGACTATACAACATTTTTTACAGCAACATCATCTACTAGTTTTATTGATGATCTAAATGGAAATTTTGAAGGAATTGGGGTTGAAATTAGTTTGAAGAATAATATTATTACAATTGTATCAGTTTTGCCTGGCACTCCAGCAGAAAGAGCGGGATTAAAAAACAATGATATCATTTCAGCAATAGATGGAAAAAGCACGACTCTTATGAATACAGAAGATGCAAGTAAATTAATAAGGGGAAAAGTTGGCAGTGAAGTTGTTCTTACGATTACAAGGTCTGGAAATCTATTAAGCATTAGTGTAATTAGAGGATCAATCCACTTTGATAGTGTAAGCACATCATCAATAGAAGGTGGTATTACATATATTAAGATGAGGTCTTTTAGTTTGAATAGTCCAGAATTAATGAATAAAGTTGCAGATCAAATATTAGTAAGTAATGGCAAGGGAATTATTTTAGACCTTCGTGGAAATCCAGGTGGATATTTGGATTCAGCAAAAAAAATTGCAGGGCTTTGGATTGATAATGGAGTCGTAGTAAAGCAAAAAACAAAAGATCAATCAGAGCCAGTTGATATGAAATCATCTGGTGTTGCAAAATTAAAAAATATTAAAACAGTAGTGCTTGTTGATGGAGGGTCTGCGTCGGCCTCTGAGATTTTGGCGGGTGCACTACAAGATTATGGAATTGCAAAAATAGTTGGAGAGAAAACATATGGCAAGGGAAGTGTTCAAGACTTTAGTACGCTAAATGATGGATCGTCAATAAAGATTACAATAGCAAAGTGGTTTACACCAAGGGGAAGAACTATCGATAAAATTGGTATTAATCCAGATATAGAAATTTTGTATGATTCAAATTTAAATATTGACTCACAATTAAACAAGGCTATAGAATTAGTCAAGTAAATATGAAAATAAAAGATAAAAAAGTATTATTTTTGGGAATTTTATTGATTCTTGCGCTCGTTATTAGATTTGCTGGTAAATATTTTCTAATAGATGAGTATGCAGATTGGTTTAGGGGTGTTATTGGTTTTGTAGTATTTATTATGGGAATATTTGTACTTATTCAAACAGCTGAGATAATAGAAGAAACAACTGGCGTATTAAGTGAGCGAACAAAAATTGCAGGAGGTTTGCTTCAATCATTTGGAACGGCATTTCCAGATATGGTGCTTGGAATAGTTGCTGCTATTATGAGCTTATCAGTTATGAAAAGTGATTATGAAAGAGCAATAAATTTTGCTATTATTGCCGCTGCTACAACATTTGGTTCAAATATATACAATATAATTCATGCCGCATGGTGTATTTTTAGACAGAATCTTGCAAATAAAAAAGGATCTAATGTTTTGATGTTGCCGAAAGTTCCAAAATTTGGAGTACTTAGTCCAATGGAAAATCATAATAATAAACCCCATATAAATGAGATAGATGCGTCAATTGATGTGTCAGTAGCACTTACTATTCTTACAACTATTGTTGCTCTTTCTATGGTAATTTTTGGAAAAGTTGCCAAAGCTCCAAGTAGTATGAGCGGAGATCTTTATCAGCTTATAAGACCAGTCGGTATATTTATTTTAGTATGTTGTATATTTACACTTTATTATTTTAGAAAATCAGAAAAAAAACACTCTACAGATAAGACAGAACAAGAAGAAAATTATTATAGAGCAAAATCAAATTTATTTATAATATTAAGTCTTGTATTTTCAGGTATCGCAATACTTTTTTCAGCAGAAGCAATGGTCGGCGCTGTTGAAATATTTTGCGAGATGCTAAATATTCCATTTGTAATGGCTGGAATACTTATTGGTGTGATAGGTTGTCTAGGAGAAATGATAGTTGTTCATAATTTTTCTGTAAATCCAAATGGAAGAATAGGGGACGCTATTGTCGGTGTTTCTATGGATAATATTGTAACAATTGCTGGCGCATCTATTATTGCAATAATGGGAGGAATATTTTTGGGAGGCAATTCACTTATTTTGATTTTTCAATAGTCATATCAGTATTTTTTTGGAATCTTCCAATTATCAGAGCTTTTACTTTGTCAAAATTTGGCTGATGAATCAGTGATTGTAAATTTCTA
>JAEHGL010000046.1 GCA_019248485.1 Candidatus Komeilibacteria bacterium S5_K13
TTTACAACGTTTTAGGTTTTTTTTCTAATAAAAAAATGTTATAATACTAGCATACAATAAATTAACTATAAAAAACATTAATAAAAATAAAAATGGTTCTGCCGTAGCGACAGAGCAAACCCGCGCCATGACGGGGTAAACAAAAATATGCTAGAATCGTCAAAAGATATTTTAAACCTTACAATTGCTTTTTGTGTTGTATGGTTTACCGTTTTCTTGCTATGGATAATGTATTATGTTGTATCCATGCTAAAAAAAGCCAATGACTCAATGAAGCTTATAAACACAATAATTAATTCTATAAATAGCGTAATAGATCATACAAAAAATAAAATCAAAAATTCTATTGCGAGTTTTGAATTCTTTGGGATGTTATTCAAAAAAATTGTTGAAACAATAAATTTTAAAAAACAAAAAAATAAAAAAACAAAATCTTAAAATAAGAATTTAATTTGACACCTAATTTAACTAGCAAATTGGGAATTACTTGACTCGCTGAAACCGTGATGAAGCGGGGAAATTATCTCGTTCCCATTATTTTTCTTTTATCTAAAATAAATACTTATGAACTTTGTACATCTTCATAACCATACACACTATAGCCTTCTAGATGGGTTGCCAAAAATCAAAGATTTTGTTGCTGAAGCAAAAAAACATAATATGCCCGCCCTTGCTATTACTGACCATGGAACAATGTATGGAGTTATAGAATTTTACGAAGAATGCAAAAAACAAAACATCAAACCTATAATCGGAGTTGAGTTTTATCTTGCCAGACGTAGAATGGAAGACAAAAAAAGTGGCATTGATACAAAACCATATCACCTTATTTTACTTGCAAAAAATAACACTGGGTATACAAATCTATTAAAACTCACAACAGAAGCCCATTTAAAAGGCTTTTATTATAAACCAAGAATTGATTGGGAGACGCTATCAACATACAAAGATGGTCTTGTTGCCTCAACCGCCTGCCTTCAAGGTCAAGTCCCTCAAGCAATACTATCTGGAAACATAAAGGAGGCAGAGAACTTAATACAAAAATATCAAGAACTCTTTGGTGATGATTTTTATTTGGAAATGCAACACCATCCAAATGAAAAAGATCAAATATTTGTTAATAATACTCTAAAGGAATTAGGCAAAAAAATAGGCGTTGGACTTATCGCTACAAATGATATTCACTATCTTCATGCTGATGATAAAACAGCTCAAGACATTTTGGTTTGTATTCAAAGCAAAAAAAAGCTAGAAGATAAACATAGAATGAATATGACTGATTTTGATTTATCGTTTAGATCTCCAGAAAAAATGATAGAAAGTTTTATTGATACTCCAGAAGCAATTTCAAATACAATTCAAATTGCAGATAAATGTAATCTAGAAATAGAGCTTGGAAAAATTGTGCTTCCTCATTTTGACTTACCAAAAGAAGAAATTTCTAGCGAAAAATATGTAGAAAAACTCTGTGAAAAAGGACTAATAGAGCGATATGGAGAAAACCCAGCAAATATAGATAAAATAAGGAAAAGGTTGAATTATGAATTATCGATTATTGAAAAAACTGGATTTGCATCATATTTCTTGATTGTTGCTGATTTCATAACTTGGGCAAAAAATAATGGAATAATTGTGGGTCCTGGTCGTGGTAGTGCTGCAGGAAGTATCGTCTCTTATCTATTAAATATTACAGACGTTGATCCACTCCGATACAACCTTCTCTTTGAAAGATTTCTAAATCCAGAAAGAATATCAATGCCTGATATTGATATTGATTTTGCTGACATTAAAAGAGATCAAATCATAAGATATGTTGAACAAAAATATAGTTCAAGCAATGTGTCTCAAATTATCACCTTTGGAACAATGGCGTCTCGTGCTGCGATTAGAGATGTTGGAAGAGTTCTAAACCTTAGCTATGCATATTGTGATAAAATATCAAAAATGATTCCATCAGCTACAAACCTTAAAGAAGCCTTAAAAATAGTTCCAGAATTCAAAGACGCATATAATACTGATCAAGAGGCAAAAAATTTAATAGATTTTGCAATAAAATTAGAGGGCGTAGCGCGCCATCACTCAACTCATGCTTGTGGTGTTTTAATTAGCAAAAACAGACTAGAAGAAACTGTGCCACTTCAATATGCATCATCGTCTGATATGACAATAATTTCTCAATATTCGCTTCACCCCATTGAGGACTTAGGACTACTAAAAATGGATTTCTTGGGACTAAGCAATCTTACAATTCTCGAAAATGTTATTGAAATCATAGAAAAAATACATGGTACCAAAGTTAACCTTAAAGATATAAATCTAGAAGACAAAAAAACCTTTACTTTATTTAAAAAAGGTCAAACAACAGGAGTATTCCAATTAGAGTCAAATGGCATGAAAAAATATCTAAAACAATTGCGCCCAGACAAATTTGAAGATATTATTGCCATGGTGGCACTTTATCGTCCTGGTCCTATGCAATTTATTCCCGATTTTATTTCTGGAAAACATGGAAAGACAAAAGTTGTCTATGACAATCCAAAGCTCAAACCAATACTTGAAGAAACCTATGGAATTGCTGTTTACCAAGAGCAGGTCATGGAAATTGCGAAATCTCTTGCTGGATTTACCTATGGAGAGGCTGACGTTTTAAGAAAAGCTGTAGGCAAGAAAATAAAAGAATTGCTAGATCAACAAAAAGAAAAGTTAATAGACGGAATGGTAAAAAATGGAATAAGCTCCGCAATAGCAAAAAAAATTTGGGATACAATAGAGCCTTTCGCAAGCTATGGCTTTAACAAGTCTCATGCAACTTGCTATGCACTCATTGCTTTTCAAACAGCATATTTTAAAGCAAACTATCCAACTGAGTTTATGGCCGCCCTTCTTACATCAGAACAAAATGATACCGAAAAATTAGCATTCAAAATAAAAGAAGCTGAAAAAATGGGAATAGAAGTCCTCGCCCCAGACATAAACAAAAGCTATTCTACCTTTACAGTATTACCTGAAGAATTAAAATTAGGGCATAAAAAAATAAGATTTGGACTTAATGCTGTAAAAAACGTTGGAATTAATATTGTAAAAGCTGTTGTAAAAGAAAAAAAAGAAAATGGAGATTTTACAAGTCTAGAGGATTTCTTGTCACGAATACAAGATAAAGACTTAAACAAAAAATCTCTTGAAAGCCTTATCAAATGCGGTGCCTTTAATGAATTTGGTGACCCAAATATATTACTAAATAATATTGATAAATTATTAAACTATAATAGATATCAAAAAAAAGAAAATAATTCAAATCAATCTAGCATATTTGGTCAAATGACAAATAAAAAAGTATCTCTTAAGCTTGACCCATATCCAAAAGCAGAATTAAAGGATAGATTATTTTGGGAAAAAGAAATGTTGGGACTATATATTTCAGATCATCCATTTAAATTATATGAAAATAAATTAAAAGAAACCATAACACCAATCAAAGAGATCATTGCTTCCAAAAAATCCAAAATATATATTGTTGGCGGATCAATATCGCTAATACATAAAATAGTTACTAAAAACAATGAAAATATGCTTTTTGTAACTATTGAAGATAGTAGCTCTACAATCGAGATAATCATTTTTCCAAAACTATATCAAAAAGTATTAAATCTCATAAAACAGGACGCACCAATAATGGTAATGGGAAAATTGAGTTTCAAAGACGATCAACCAAAATTAATTGCCGAGGAAATAAAAAATGTTCAAGATTTTATAGATTCTGGAACAAAGTGGAATATACAAAATCCAAACAATACATATAAAGATTTCTCTAATCTACCTCAATTTAACAAAAATCGAGATCTTAAACCAGAAAATACTGATGTGCTTATTTACGAACAAGATGATTCATCTTTAATAATAAAAATAACAAAAAAAATAAACTCTGAGCAAATTGAAAAACTAAAATCTATTCTTCAAGAAAATCGCGGCGAACAATTAGTTTATTTTAT
>JAEHGL010000047.1 GCA_019248485.1 Candidatus Komeilibacteria bacterium S5_K13
ATAAATTCCTGTTATAATAAAAATTGATGCAACTATATATCGTAACCATTTTTCTATTTTTTGAACTATCTTAAATGCCTTACCAACAACTCCCATACTAAAGGCAAGTAAAAAAGAAAAAATAATTACTGGCAGTCCTGTGCCAAGAGCAAATAATGGTGGCAATAATAAACCAAAAGATGAGCTAAGTGTCAGTGGAATTAGTATTCCAAAAAATAACACTCCGCTATATGGACAAAATGATAATGCAAAAAGCATTCCCAGGGTCATTGAACCTAAATATCCCCTATTTGATAAATAAATCTTTATCTTTTCAATTGTTTGATTATTGTTTTTAAGGTTAATCTTTATAACACCAAACATTATAAGACCTATTATTATCAAAACTAAACCCAAAACCTTATCACCCCAACCTTGGAATATCTTTGAAACCTTAAAAGATGACAATCCAAAATAAATCAAAGTAGCGAGTAATGTATAGCTTACACCTCTACCAAAAGTATAAAAAAGCCCAGATAAAATAGTATACTTTGGTGTCTTTATATCTTTAGAGATAAAAGCAACAGCAGTAATATTTGTAGCAAACGGACAAGGACTAATGGACGTCAAAATACCAAGAAGAAAAGCTGAAAGAACTGGTATATTATAACTATCTATTAAAGAATTTATAAAATCCATATTATTTTCCTAACAAAGTGTTTATTTTATTACTTAAATAGCTCTTAAATTGAAACTCTTTTTTTGTTAAACTCCAAACTGTGATGTCTTCACTAATGCGGTCTTCTCCATTATAAATTGCATTGATAAATAATGCCGAGCCACTAGCTTTAAACTTTTCTGCCAACTCTTTATTTTCTGGTAAATCAATATTTATTTCTTTAAATTCAATTTTTCTATCTCGTAATTCTGGTTGAAAATATTCTTCAACAGTTGCGCTCGCAAACTTACCAATAGTAACACAGGTTATACAACGATTTGTTGCGTGAAATAAAAATACCTGAACTTTATCAGCTGGTTGAGTGATATTTTGTTTTTCAATCACTTGATTTTTATTTTGATTAACATTATTACTACATCCTGTAATTAAAACCGCAAATAAAATAATAGTGGGTATAATAAATATTCTTTTCATAACTATTTATACTTAAAACTTAAATATATTAAAGAAATATCCCATAATCATAATGCCAATTGTTGTTACTATTATAAAAGCTGATAATAATTTCCAGTTCATAGCTTTTTTCAATATTAACAAGCCCGGAATAGATAGGGTTACTGTTGCGGTCATAAATGCTAAAGCTGTCCCAAGAGCCACACCCCTACCAGTCAAAGCTTCAACTACTGGAATTACGCTTACAGAGTTGGCATAAAGCGGTGTACCAAGTATTGTTGCAAGTGGCACGACAAACCATTTGTCACTGTTTAGATAAGTTGCTACAAAACTTTCTGGCACAAACCCGTGTATTAAAGCTCCCAATCCAACACCTAATAGAACATAAGGAAAAATACTTTTTGAAATAGAAATAGCATCTTTCCACCAGATTACAAGTTTTTTAGATAAAGGAATTTTTTGACCATTATTTTCTTCAATTACTTGTTTTCGTGTTTTGAATTTCAAAAAGTCTGGATTAACATTTTTATCCATTTTTAGTCTTTGAATAATCATTCCAGCCATTGCGCTAATAGCAATTCCTAATATGTTGTAAATAATTGTTACTTTTAATCCAAATATTGAAGGAAATATAAATAAAGACGCTTCATTAACAAGTGGTGATGCAATTAAAAAGGCAAAAGTTACTCCAAGTGGAATACCCGCGCTTAAAAAACCCACAAACAAAGGTATGGAAGAACAGGAACAAAATGGCGTGACAACTCCAAGCATGGCCGCCAATATGTAATCAAATCCATACCACTTTCTACTGCTTAAAATGTTACGAACTTTTTCTACGGGAAAATAATATCTAACTATAGACATAATATAGTTAATGACTATAAGTAATAATCCAATTTTTATAATGTCGTAAATAAAAAAATTAACCGTATCACCCCAGTATTTATCCGTGATACCAAACAAATTATATGTGACTAAATCAGCAAATATTTCAATAGGCTTAAAAATATCCATAATTTTATTTATTTAATAATTCTTTAATTTCTTCGAAATTTGGCACCTTACCAAATATAAGCACTTTCTCATTTACAACTAAAGCTGGAGAAGACATAATTCCCATACTTATTATTTTTTGAATATCCGTAACATACTCTACTTCAATTTTAATATCCAATTCTGAAACAGCTTGTTTTGTTAATTCAAATAATTTTTTACAAGTTGGACATCCTGAGCCAAGAACCTGTATTGATGTAATATTATTTTTCATAATCTTTTAGAAAATTAGTTAATAATAAATTATATTTTTTAAATGTTTTTTGATTTATAGAATAATAGTTTCTTTTCCATTCTTGCCTTAGCTCAATCAATTCAAAATCTAATAATACTTTTAAGTGACTGGAAATAAGGTTTTGAGCTAAATCAAGATTTTCCAATATTTCACAAACACAGAGTTCCCCATTTTTAAGTAAACACAGAATTTTTAAACGATTTTCTTCTCCTATAATACGCAAGAATTTTGCCAAATCTACAAACTTTTTAGATAGCTTTTTATTGCTACAACACTTTGGTTTCATATTTTTATATAATCAATTTATATTGATATGATACTTTAATTTTAAAAATAAATCAAGTACAAAAAAATACCTTATCTCGGGTATTTCAAAATTCATCATTCAAAATTGTAGTGGTACGTCGTGGAGGATTCGAACCTCCGACCATCAGCTTAAAAGGCTGTTGCTCTACCAACTGAGCTAACGACGCATATTTGGTTATTAATTTTCAAAACTTGATTTTCGAGTAAAGGTGCAACTGTCAGAGTGAAATCGAGTCGAATGACTCGATGGAACGGAGATCCCGCTTGGCGGGAAGCTAACGACGCATAATAGTTACATTTTGTTAAAATCGTTACTCTTTATTTATATATAAATGAACTTCAGCCGAAGGCTGATCTCCTCCATAGGCGGACAGGCGCCTTTGGCGGAAACGACGCATATATTGTGTATGATAAATATTATACTATAATAAATGAAAAAATCAAGGGTTTTTAGGATAGTTATTTATTATACAAAAAAAGACCCCCTATACCACTGATTACCAGCATATAGGGGGATCTTATATTTTTATCTTCAATCCGGCAACAAACAAGTTACCCATTTCTTTAAAAATTCGTAATATTCTGTTTTTCCAAATTCATGATCATAAAACCATATCTTTCCATCTTCAGAAAAACGAACATAAACCTCATGCCCCTCTTGACAGGTTGTGTTTGAAACATGAACGCCATGAAAATCCGTAAACATAAGCTCTGCAGTTGAAAGAAAATAGCTAATCATAGAATAAACAACTGGTTGAGCAGTTAGACAATCATAGCCCTGCTTATACTCCATGCCCGTTTTATTAAGCAGTATCCACTGACACTTACCCTGATCTCTTATAAATAGTTCATTGGGGCTGCTGTAACGACTGTTTATCCCTTCAACATCGAATAATTTTGGATGTTTTTCCATCATTTCAAAAATTGAAATTGGAAATACAGCTACCAGAATATGAGTATCTCTAAGAGATTGCAGGGTCTTGATGCTATAAGGGATCTGGGCATATTTGAAGTACTGATCTGGAATTAGATTTATACCAAAGTACTCTTTGATTTTTTCTAACCCAATAAAATTACGATCCATGATTTCCTTTGCTTGCTCATAGCTAGGGAATTTAATTCCTAAACGATTCCAAAATCTTACAAGACCATACCTAGCTTCCTTACTATCAATGATCTGTTGCAATGCAGTATCTGATAGACCCGACTCTGTCATCAACCTAAACCAGATTGCCAGTTTTGTCAGGAATTTAC